>JABAZK010000134.1 GCA_018608485.1 Flavobacteriaceae bacterium
CCTTCTTGAACAGATTGTTTTAATCCCTTCTTTTTGAACAACCCTTCTTTAATTCTTTCAAATATAATTACGTTGGCATCTACAGACATCCCTATAGTAAGAATAATACCAGCGATACCAGGTAAGGTTAACACCGCATTAAATGATGCTAAAATCCCAAAAATGAATAAGATGTTTACGATCAAAGCAACGTTTGCATAAACACCAGCTCTTCCATAATATATAATCATCCAGACCAATACTAATAAAATAGCTAACATAAATGATCTTGTAGATTGATCTATTGACTCTTGCCCTAAAGAAGGTCCCACTACTTCTGCTTGAATAATTCTTGCAGCAGCTGGTAGTTTACCTGCTTTTAAGACAGTTGCAATATCTTGCGCTTCTTCAATGGTCATACTTCCACCAGAAATAGAAGTTCTACCTCCTATAATAGCTTGGTTTACAGAAGGAGCTGTATATACATAGTCATCTAACACAACTGCCACAAAACCCCCTACATTATCACCAGTTAATTTCTCCCACAACTTAGAACCTCTTCCATTCATAGACATACTAACTTCAGGATCGTTTAGTTGAGAAAAAACTTGAGCAGCATCTGTAATCACATCGCCTTGAATAGGAGCAATATCATTTCTATTAGATTTTATTGCATACAGACCAATTACTTCAGAACCATCTGTAGCAGTATTGGATTTATAATCCCACAAGAACTTTACATTTTTTATATCATTAGATCTTACGCCTATTACTTTTCGATCAGATAATAATTTATTTACCATGGCAGTGTCACTAACCTTGGCTTGTGCAACAAGAGAACTTAACTGTTGTTCTGATTGAGCAACGTTTACAGTTAAGTAGGTAAATAATGTTTTTTGCTGTACTTCAGTAGAGTCTTTTACTTCATTTAAAATACTTTGGATGTCATTAGCATCTTCACTCTCCTCTGTTTCTTCTGTAATATCTTCTTTCAGCATTTCAGCTACAACAGCGTTGGCTGAAAAGAAATAGTTTTGAACTTCGGCATTAGAAAATACTTCCCAGAATTGCAATTCAGCTTTGCTGGTAACAAGTTTAGTTACTCTATCGATGTCTTTTGCACCAGGTAACTCTATTTGAATTCTTCCAGAATTACCTATACGTTGAATATTTGGCTGTGTAACTCCAAACTTATCAATTCTACTTCTTAAAACTTCAAAAGCAGTATTAATAGAGCTATTGATCTCTAGTTGTAATTCTTCTTTAACCTCTTCGTTTGTTTTGTTGAAGTTTATTTTTTCACGAAGTGCTTTTGTGCCAAATATTTCAGGATCACTAAGTTTTATGCCACTAGTTCCAGTAGCTATTTCAAATTCTCTAAAAAATAAATCTAAATAGTTATCAGTATTATTTTTCTGAGCTTCATCAGCAGCTTTTAATGCTTGTCTAAAGACCAAACTTTTTGAGTCATTTGATAAGGAAATCAATACCTCTTTTACAGATACTTGTAAAATTGCATTGATACCACCTTTCAAATCAAGACCTAAGTTCATTTCTTTGTCTTTGATATCATTATAAGTAAATTGAGAAATCCCTAGGTTGATCACCTCAAGGTTATTTACACTATCTAAATATTTTTTCTCTAAACTTGCTAATTCTCTCCCATTATTCTGATCTCCTCTAGATTTCGCGTATTCTTTGGCTTCATTTTCTACTTTTGAAGTAAAAAATGAAAAAGACAATTGGTATAAACTTACCAATCCGAAAAGGATTGCAAATAATCTTATAAGTCCTTTGTTTTGCATCTTCGTTTGATTTTAGTCGACTACTTTTTTAAAACGTGCAAATATAGTATTTACAATAAGATTAGCCTAATGAAATTATGTATATTTACCCGCTTTTAGTAAGCGATTAGCAACCAACAATAAAACCATATCATAAATTATGAGTCATCTATCTGACATCGAAATTGCACAAGCTAAGGAGCTTAAGCATGTTATTACTATTGCACACAAAATAGGAGTTGATGAAGACGACATTGAGATGTATGGTAAGTATAAAGCTAAACTTCCATTACATCTTTTAGATGAGGAAAAAGCAGCTAATAATAATTTAATATTGGTTACTGCTTTAACACCAACTCCAGCAGGAGAGGGTAAAACAACAGTTTCTATTGGCCTTACAGAGGGTTTAAATAAAATAGGTAAGCAAGCTACAGTAGTTTTGAGAGAGCCTTCTTTAGGGCCTGTTTTTGGGATAAAGGGTGGTGCAGCTGGTGGAGGTTATTCTCAGGTAGTTCCTATGGAGGATATAAATTTACATTTTACCGGAGATTTCAACGCAGTTGAAAAAGCAAATAATTTGTTGTCGGCATTAATAGATAATAACATTCAAAATAAAGTATCTAATTTAAATATAGACCCAAGAACCATACTCTGGAAACGAGTAATTGATATGAATGATAGAGCTCTTAGAGATATCACCATTGGTTTGGGAGGAACTGCTAACGGAGTGCCTAGACAAGACGGTTTTAATATTACTCCAGCTTCGGAGGTAATGGCTATTCTTTGTATGGCAACAGATTTTGACAATTTAAAAAAGCGTCTAGGTGACATTTTTATTGGATTTACTTACAAGAAAGAGCCTGTTTTTGCGAGAGATCTAAAGGCAGAAAATGCCATGGCAATTTTATTAAAAGATGCCATAAAGCCAAATTTAGTTCAGACTTTAGAAGAAAACCCAGCAATTATTCATGGAGGGCCTTTTGCCAACATAGCTCAAGGAACCAATACTATTATTGCAACTAAAATGGGTTTATCATTGTCTAATTATGTGGTAACAGAGGCTGGCTTTGGTGCAGATTTAGGTGCTGAAAAGTTTTTGAATATTAAGTCTACTTTTGCAAAATTAAACCCTAAGTGTGTGGTTTTAGTGGCCACTATTAGAGCATTACGTCATCATGGAGGTGTAAAAAAAGAGGAGTATAACGTGCAAAATTTAGAAGCTGTAAAAGAAGGTTTCAAAAATTTAGAGAAACATATAGAGAATATTAGAAAATATAATATAGAACCGGTAGTGGCTGTTAATTCTTTTTTGTCAGACACGTCAGAAGAAGTTAATTTTGTAATTGAAAAATGTTCAAGTTTAGGAGTTCATGCAGTCTTGTCTGAAGGGTGGTCAAAAGGTGGAGAAGGAACAAAACAACTAGCAAAAGCTGTTGTTGATATTGTTGAAAATAAAGCAACTCAATACAAACCGCTGTATGATTGGAGAAGTCCTGTAACAGAAAAGATTGAAATAATTGCTAAAGAAATTTATGGAGCTTCTAAGGTAGAATACAGTAAAAAAGCACAGTTAAATTTGAGAAGAATTAACAGGTTAGGATTTAATGATTTTGCTATATGTATGGCGAAAACACAAAAATCTTTTTCAGATAACGAACAACTAATAGGAAGACCAGAGGGCTTTACAGTTACTGTCAGAGAAATTGAAATAGCTGCTGGAGCTCAGTTTATTATCCCAATTTTAGGTAAAATGATGCGGATGCCAGGTTTGCCTGCAATTCCTGCATCTGAAGGAATGACCATAGATAAAGATGGAGTTATTTCTGGGCTATCTTAATAATTGGTATCAAGATAAAAAATAAAAAACCAGCCTACAGGCTGGTTTTTTATTTTGGAGTATGGGTGTTTATAATGCCAATAATCCATTTGTTTTAGTGACACCTTCTGCAGATTCTTTTAGATGTGCTTTTTCAGCATCACTTAATTGAATCTCCACTATTTTTTCAATTCCATTTTTCCCTAATACAACAGGAACTCCAATACATAAATCATGTAAACCATATTCTCCATCTAGTAAGGTAGAGCACGGGAATATTTTTTGTTGATTACAAGCTATCGCTTGAACCAATCCACTAACAGCAGCACCAGGGGCATACCACGCTGAGGTTCCTAATAAACCGGTTAGTGTAGCACCTCCAACTTTGGTGTCTTGCAATACTCTTTCTAGGCGTTCTTTGGATATAAATTCTGATACGGGTACAGAATTACGAGTTGCTAATCTTGTTAAAGGAACCATTCCTTTATCAGAATGCCCACCTATAACCATCCCGTCAACATCAGAGATAGGAGCATCTAAAGCCTCTGCTAATCTGTATTTAAACCTAGCTGAATCTAATGCACCACCCATTCCAATGATTCTATTTTTTGGGATTCCAGTTGTTTTGTGAACTAAGTAAGTCATGGTATCCATTGGATTAGACACTACAATGATGATCGTATTTTGAGAATGTTCAATTAAATTTGATGAAACGGTTTTTACAATGCCAGCATTAATTCCAATTAATTCCTCTCTTGTCATTCCAGGTTTCCTAGGAATCCCTGAGGTGATTACACAAATATCAGAATTTGCAGTTTTTGAATAATCGTTGGTTGTTCCTGTTATTTTTGTATCAAAACCATTTAAGGATGCTGTTTGCATTAAGTCCATCGCTTTTCCTTCTGCGTACCCTTCTTTAATGTCTAATAATACAACTTCAGAAGCAAAGTTTTTTATAGCAATATACTCTGCACAACTAGCTCCTACTGCACCTGCTCCTACAACTGTAATTTTCATATTTTTTGTTTTTATTTTTTGTAAGTGATTAAATAATATTATTGTATTAATAGAGGTACATCACTTTACCTCTATTGAGTTTTATTCATGAAATTTATGCATCAATATTTGCATATTTAGCATTTCTTTCAATGAAGTCTCTTCTTGGAGGAACCTCATCTCCCATTAGCATTGAGAAAACTCTATCTGCTTCTGTCATGCTTTCAATAGTTATCTGGCGTAAAGTCCTAAATTCAGGATTCATGGTAGTATCCCATAATTGCTCTGCATTCATTTCACCAAGACCTTTATATCGTTGAATATTAACAGAACCACCCATCTTTGAGGCAATTAAATCTCGCTGATCGTCATCCCAAGCATATTCTCTTTTTTGGCCTTTTTTCACAAGATATAGTGGAGGAGTGGCTATGTATATATATCCTTGCTCAACCATTTCTTTCATATACCTAAAAAAGAATGTCAATATTAAGGTAGCAATGTGAGATCCATCTACATCTGCATCACACATGATAACCACTTTGTGGTATCTTAATTTTGTTAAGTTTAAAGCCCTTGGATCTTCTTCTGTACCAATACTTACTCCCAAGGCAGTAAACATATTTTTTATTTCTTCATTTTCAAAAACTTTGTGTTGCATTGCCTTTTCAACATTTAAGATTTTTCCTCTTAAAGGTAAAATTGCTTGAAAGTTTCTGTCTCGTCCTTGTTTAGCAGTACCACCTGCAGAATCTCCCTCAACTAAAAATATTTCACATTGAGCAGGGTCTGTTTCGGAGCAATCAGATAATTTTCCAGGCAACCCTCCAATACTCATTACTGTCTTACGCTGAACCATTTCACGTGCTTTTCTAGCAGCATGTCTAGCAGTGGCCGCTAGAATAACTTTTTGCACAATAGTCTTTGCATCATTAGGATTTTCCTCAAGATAATCAGTAAGCATCTCAGAAACTGCTTGCGAAACGGCAGATGTTACCTCTCTGTTACCAAGTTTGGTTTTTGTTTGCCCTTCAAATTGTGGCTCTGCAACTTTAACAGAAACGATGGCAGTTAGTCCTTCTCTAAAATCATCTCCAGAAATTTCAAATTTTACATTTTTAAGTAAACCGGAATTGTCTGCATATTTTTTTAAAGTACCCGTTAAACCTCTTCTAAAACCAGACAGATGTGTTCCTCCTTCATGGGTATTAATATTGTTTACATATGAGTGTAAATTTTCAGCATAAGAGGTGTTGTATACCATGGCAACTTCAACAGGAATTCCATTCTTTTCACCTTCCATAGAAATGACACTTGATGTCAATTGTTCTCTAGTACTATCTAAATATTTAATAAATTCTGGAAGACCTTCGTTACTAAAAAAAGTTTCATTAATAAAGTTTCCTTCATCATCCTTTCTTCTTTTGTCAGTAAGAGTGATAGTAATTCCTTTATTTAAGTAAGATAATTCACGTAGACGAGTGGCTAATGTCTCATAACTGTATTCAATAGTTTGAACAAAAATGGAAGTATCAGGTAAAAAAGTAACAATAGTACCTGTAAAATCAGTTTCACCAACTGTTTTTACTGGATATAAGCTTTTACCTTTAGAGTATTCTTGTTGCCAAATTTTTCCTTCTTTGTGAACGGTAGCTGTTAAATGCTCAGATAGGGCATTTACACATGAGACTCCAACACCGTGAAGACCTCCTGAAACTTTATAAGAATCTTTGTCAAACTTTCCACCGGCACCAATCTTTGTCATGACTACTTGCAGTGCAGAGACTCCTTCTTTTTTGTGAATTCCAACCGGTATACCTCGACCGTTGTCTTTGGTAGTAATAGAATTATTTTCATTAATAATCACGTCGATGGTGTCACAATGTCCTCCCATAGCCTCGTCTATGGAGTTATCTACAACCTCGTAAACAAGATGATGAAGCCCTCTTACACCAACATCTCCAATATACATGGAAGGACGCATTCTTACATGCTCCATTCCTTCTAATGCTTGTATACTGGAAGCATCATAATTATTTTTAATTTCTTCGCTCATAATTTAAAGTGTTTTTATCATAAAAAATCATCACAAAAAAGTGATGAAAATTATATAAACAAATTTACGAAAAATGAGCATTTAAAGAATGCTGGTTTGCTGATATTACTGCGTTTTATCAACATTTGTTAATTACTAGTAAATGGCTTAAACCTATCTTAAAACCCCTTAAATAGGTGCTTTTAGATTTATAAAAACAAGGGCAATGAATAAAATGATAAAATGTCTTAAAACAAGTTATTTTAAGACATTTATTGCACTAATTATTTGATGTTTTTTGCAAAATCATCCAAAGCTAAGGTTAATAGGCATCTTCATGAACTGTTTTAATTGCTCTCCCGCTCGGCTCATTCATATTTTGAAAACTTTTATCCCAGGCCAATGCAGTTGGAGTGCTACACGCTATAGATGGTACAGATGGCACTGTTAATGCTGCAGTATCTGAAGGGAAATGTTCTTCAAAAATAGATCGGTAATAGAATTCTTCTTTTGTTCTTGGAGTTTGATTTGGAAAACGATGAGTGGCTTGCTTCATTTGTTCACTAGACACTGCTTCATCTACCAATGTTTTTAAAGTATCTATCCAGCTATATCCAACACCGTCTGAAAATTGCTCTTTTTGCCTCCACGCTACAGATTCTGGTAATAAGCTTTCAAAGGCTTTTCGCAATACCCATTTTTCCATACGCTCTCCATTAATCATTTTATCTTGAGGATTTATTCTCATGGCAACATCCATAAATTCTTTATCCAAAAAAGGGACACGACCCTCAATACCCCAAGCAGCCAAACTTTTGTTAGCTCTTAGGCAATCATATTGATATAGTTTATCCAATTTACGAACAGTTTCTTTGTGAAGCTCTTCAGGGTTAGGTGCTTTGTGAAAATATAAATATCCTCCAAAAATTTCATCTGCACCTTCTCCAGATAACACCATTTTGATTCCCATAGACTTTATAACTCTAGCTAACAAATACATTGGAGTTGAAGCTCTAATAGTAGTGATATCGTAGGTTTCTAGATGATAAATAACATCTCTAATTGCATCTAATCCTTCTTGAATTGTAAAGGTCACTTCATGATGTATGGTTCCAATATGATCTGAAACAATTTTAGCTGCGGCTAAATCCGGAGATCCAACCAATCCAATTGAAAAAGAGTGTAGCTGTGGCCACCAAGCTTCTTGGGTATCTCCAGATTCAACTCTTTTTTGTGCATATTTTTTTGCTATAGCAGAGGTTATAGATGAGTCTAGCCCTCCAGAAAGTAATACGCCGTAGGGTACATCAGACATAAGTTGCCTGTGAACTGCAGCTTCTAAAGCTTTTTTTAATTCATCAATGGATGTTTGATTTTCTTTTACAGCCTCAAAATCCATCCAATCCCGATCATACCATTTGGTAAGTTTTCCGTCTTTGCTAGATAAAAAGTGTCCAGGAGGAAACACTTCAATTTTATTACAAACTCCTTCAAGAGCTTTTAGTTCTGAAGCTACATAAAATGTTCCATTTTTATCCCAACCTATATACAAAGGAATAATACCCATATGGTCTCTGGCAATCAAATATTCGTCTTTAATACAGTCATAAACAGCAAATCCAAAAATGCCATTTAAATCATCTAAAAAGGCACTTCCCTTTTCTTGATACAATGCCAAAATCACTTCACAATCAGATTGGGTCTGAAATTTGTAGGAACCCTCAGATTCATTCTCTTCACCAGCTACAAATTGTTTTCTTAATTCTTGATGGTTATAGATTTCACCATTAGCTGCCAAAACAAGTCGTTTGTCTTCGCTAAATAGGGGTTGTTTCCCTGAAGCAGGATCTACAATTGCAAGTCTTTCATGAGCTAAAATAGCCTTATCGTTACTATAAATACCACTCCAATCTGGTCCTCTGTGTCTAATAGATTTAGACATTTCTAAAATTTGAGGTCTTAATTTTTCTGATCTTTCCTTTAAATCAAATGCACACACTATACCACACATATTCTCAATTTATTTATTTAAAATTAGATGATTGTAAAATCTGTGCAAAGAATGGTAATAAAGTTTATAAAAAGAATAAAATAATATTATTTAGTTTTAATTTATAATTTTTTTTTAATAAAAAACTATAACATGTAACTTATTTAAATATAATTGCATTGCTTGCCTTACATATTATAAATGGTTAAAAAAAAAATATAATAAAACTTGTCATATTTAAATTGAGGGTTTAAATTTGTAGTGTAATGAAAAGACAACAAAATACATGGTGGTGGAATTCTTTTATCTAAATAAGTGAGGACCAAACATGTATATATCATATTCTAAAAGGCTTATCTCACGATAAGCTTTTTTTTATGCTGAATTTGTTCAGCAGACACGTAAAATTTAATATTGAATATAAATTCAGTCTAAGTGAAAAAAGTATCATTTAAAACCATAAGCTCAACAAGAATCTCAGATACAATTACGCCTGTTGGGTTATATATTAGATTCAGAGATTTATATGCCAATACACTACTGTTGGAAAGTTCAGACTACCATAGTAAAGAGGAGAGCTACTCTTTCATTTGCATAGAGCCAGTAGTTTCCATGAAAGTAGAAAATCATCAATTCTCGATAAATCAGAACGGTAATACAGTTTTTAAAGATCAAGTAGAGGGTAATTTTTATACATTATTTTCAAAATTTAGCCAAAGTATCGATTTGGATTGTGATGAATCTTTAAAGTCATTCAATGGATTGTATGGCTATACTACTTATGATAGTGTTCAGTATTTTGAAAAAATTAAATTCGCAACCAAGCAAGCAGATTCTTCAATACCATTCATGCAATATGGTTTTTATCGATTTATAATAGCGATCAATCATTTTAACGATGAGATGATTCTTATTGAAAACGTAGAAGAGGGAACAGCTTCTAGAATTTCTGATATAGAAACTATTATAGAGTCACACGCCTTTAATACTCAATCTTTTGAAATTATTGGTGAAGAATCTTCAAACTGTACAGATAGTGACTTCAAAGATTATGTAAAAAAAGCAAAACTTCATTGTAAAAGAGGTGATGTTTTTCAATTGGTATTATCTCGTCAGTTTCAGCAAAAATTTAAGGGTGATGAATTTAATGTGTATAGAGCATTACGTTCTATAAATCCGTCCCCATACTTGTTTTATTTCGATTATGGAAGTTTTAAATTGATGGGATCTTCACCTGAAGCTCAAATAAAAATAAATGCTGGAAAAGCAACAATAAATCCTATTGCAGGAACTTTTAGAAGAACGGGAGATATGGCCCAAGATATAAAGCTTGGTAAGTTATTGTCAGAAGATGAAAAAGAAACGGCAGAACATGTAATGTTGGTAGATTTAGCTAGAAATGATCTTAGTAAACATGCAGAGGAGGTAAGTGTAGCGGTTTTTAAAGAGGTTCAGTTTTTTAGCCATGTCATTCATTTGGTGTCAACTGTTCAAGGAAACATCAAAGAAAACCCTATGACTATTGTTGGAGATACTTTTCCTGCAGGAACGTTAAGCGGTGCTCCTAAATATAAAGCAATGGAATTAATAGATAGATATGAAAATCAATCTCGCGGATTTTATGGAGGAGCTGTAGGTATTATTGGATTGGATGGATCTGTAAATTTAGCAATAGCAATTCGCTCTTTTGTGAGCAAACAAAATAAATTATATTATCAAGCAGGGGCAGGGATAGTGATTCGTTCAGATGAAGAGAAAGAATTACAAGAGGTTAATAATAAACTGGCAGCATTAAAAAAGGCATTGATTTTAGCTGAAAAAATTTAAGATGAAAATACTAATTATAGACAATTACGATTCGTTTACTTACAACCTAGTTCACATGGTTGAAAAGATAACAAATGAATATCCAACGGTTGTTAGGAATGATGAAATTTCAATTGATGAAATTAACATCTTTGATATGATAATGTTATCTCCAGGACCAGGAATTCCCGATGAAGCAGGAATTCTTAAAGAAATTATATCAAGGTATGCTGGTAAAAAACCAATCTTTGGAGTATGCCTTGGTTTACAGGCAATTGTTGAAGTTTTTGGAGGAACAATAATTAATATGGATGAGGTATATCATGGAGTTGCTACCGAGATGGAAGTGATTATATCTAATGCGATTATTTTTAAAAATATCCCAGTAAAATTCAAAGCAGCGAGATATCATTCTTGGATAGCATCCAATCAAAACTTTCCTACCGAGTTAGAGATAACTGCAAAAGACGAAGCAGCAGGAATAATGGCAATTCGTCATAAACATTTTCCAATTAGTGCAGTTCAATTTCATCCGGAGTCAATTTTAACAGATCAAGGAGAACAAATAGTTAAAAATTTTATAGATGCTTACAAGAAATAAATTTTAAAAGAAAGTTCTAGAAAATAATAACGACTCATTTAAGATTATTTGACAAATGAAAAACATATTAAATCAATTATATCAATATAAAAAACTATCAAAGCCTGAAGCAAAACAGATTTTGATAAAGATTGCCAGAGGAGCTTTTAATGAGGCTCATTTAGCTTCTTTTATGACTGTTTTTATGATGCGTCCAATCACTGTTGATGAACTTGCTGGTTTTAGAGAGGCCTTGTTAGAATTGGCAATTAAAGTTGATTTATCTGAATATAACACCATAGATATAGTTGGTACAGGAGGAGACGGTAAAGACACGTTTAATATTTCAACAATCACTTCTTTTGTGGTGGCAGGAACTGGTCAGAAAGTTGCAAAACATGGGAATTATAGTGTATCCTCAAAATCAGGTTCTTCAGATATGTTACAAAGTTTTGGGTATGAGTTTACAAATAATGAAGCTACTTTAAGAAGTCATTTAGAGAAAGCAAATATTTGTTTTTTACATGCACCAAAATTTCATCCAGCCATGAAAGCTGTTGGGCCAACAAGAAAAGCATTGGCTTTGAAAACATTTTTTAATATGTTAGGACCATTGGTGAATCCAAGTTCGCCTCAAAATTTAATGTTGGGTACTTTTAATTTAGAAATAGCTAGATTATACAATTATATTCTACAAGATGAAAAAAGTCAATATGGAATTATTCATGGGCTTGATGGATATGATGAAATATCTCTTACCAGTGGTTTTAAATTATTTACCAAATCTGGAGAACAACTAATTAATCCAGAAGATAATGGTCTAGAAAGAATTTCTCAATCTGAAATTTATGGAGGCAATTCTGTTGAAGATGCTGCTAAGATTTTTAAAAATATTATTGAAGGAAAAGGAACAAAAGCCCAAAATAGTGTGGTTCTTGCCAACGCTGCTTATGCGTTAAAAATTATAGATAAAAACCTTACGTTTGAAGAGGCTTACAATACTGCAGAGGGTTCTTTGCTCGGTGGAAAGGCATCTCAATGTTTACACAAATTAATTACCAACTGCTCATCATGACAATATTAGATAAAATAATAGCTTTTAAAAAGAAGGAAATCACTAAAATAAAGTCAGATGTTCCACTAAAAAAATTAGTAGGAAGTCCTTTGTTTCAGAGAACTCCACTATCGTTAAAAAAATCATTGTTAGAGGTAAATTCATCAGGAATTATTGCCGAATTTAAAAGGCAATCACCCTCCAAAGGGGTTATTAATGACAAAGCTTCCATAGAGGAAGTTACTAATGGGTATTTAGATGCCAATGTAGCAGCGCAATCTATTTTAACAGATACTTCATTTTTTGGTGGAACCATGGTAGATTTAATGAAAGCTAGAACTATTAACACTGCCAAACCAATTTTGCGAAAAGATTTTATTGTAGATGGTTTCCAAATTGTGGAAGCTAAAGCAATTGGAGCAGATGTAATTTTATTGATAGCTGCTTGTTTAACAAAAGAAGAGCTTAAAAATTATGGAAAATTAGCTGAAGACCTAGGGATGGAAGTGCTGTATGAGGTGCACACTCAAGAAGATTTAGATAAGATAGATCTTCACAATAAAATTATTGGAATTAACAATAGAAACCTTAATACATTTGAGGTAGATCTTGAAAATTCTGTAAATCTAGCAAATCAAATCCCTGATGATTGTGTAAAAATATCAGAGAGTGGCTTGAGTGATCCTAGAATTATTTCGGGTCTTAAGGAGTATGGTTTCAATGGATTTTTAATTGGAGAAAACTTCATGAAAACTGACAATCCTGGTGAGGCATGTGAGTCATTTATTAGTCAAATTAGATAAAAAATGAAGCTTAAAGTTTGTGGAATGAAATATATTGAAAATATCAAATCTGTTGCAGATTTGAACCCCGATTATTTGGGATTTATTTTCTATGAACATTCACAAAGAAATTTTAAGGGAGTGATACCATCACTTTCAAAAAGTATAAAAAAAACAGGTGTTTTTGTAAATGAAGAAGTGCCTATTGTTCTTTCTAAAATTAAGAAGTATCAACTTGATGCAGTTCAACTTCATGGCGATGAGTCTGTACCTTATATTAGAGAGTTAAAGAGTCAGTTTTCAAATAAAATTGAGATTATCAAAGTAGTTGGGTTAAATACAACGGTTCAATTTGAGCAGTTAATACCGTTTGAAAAAGAAGTAGATTATTTTCTTTTCGACACAAAAGGGAAAAATCGAGGAGGCAATGGAATAAAGTTTGATTGGTCTATTTTAAAAGGATATCCTTTCACGAAACCCTTTTTTTTAAGTGGAGGAATAGGACCCAATGATGTGGAATTAGTTAAAAATATTAAAGTAACTGGATTACCAATATATGCTATAGACATCAATAGTAAGTTTGAAGATAAGCCAGGCGATAAGAATATTAATAAAGTGAGAAAATTTAAGAATCAGTTAGATTATGAAATCAAAATTTCATCCAGATAAAAGCGGTTATTTTGGACAATTTGGTGGGGCATTTGTTCCAGAATTATTATTTCCTAATGTAAAAGAGTTAGAGGATAATTATATTCAAATTATTGAATCTGAAGAATTTCAACAAGAATACAAGGATTTATTAAAAGAGTATGTTGGACGCCCAAGTCCATTGTATTTGGCAAAACGTCTATCAGAAAAATACGGAGCTTATATTTACTTAAAACGTGAGGATTTAAATCATACAGGAGCGCATAAAATAAATAACACCATTGGGCAAGTACTGATTGCAAAGAAATTAGGCAAAACAAAAATTATAGCCGAAACAGGAGCTGGACAGCATGGCGTAGCAACGGCAACAGTTTGTGCATTAATGGGGCTTGATTGTACCGTTTTTATGGGAGAAAAAGACATTGTAAGACAAGCACCTAATGTTGCTCGTATGAAAATGTTAGGCGCTACCATAGTTCCTGCAACAAGTGGGAGTAAAACACTAAAGGACGCTACCAATGAAGCTATTAGATATTGGATTCAACATCCAGAAACTTTCTACATGATTGGTTCTGTGGTTGGACCTCACCCTCATCCAGACATGGTTGCTCGCTTACAAGCGGTTATATCAGAAGAAATTCAATGGCAATTAAAAGAAAAAACTGGTAAAACAACACCAGATACTATCATAGCCTGTGTGGGTGGAGGTAGTAATGCTGCTGGAGCATTTTATCATTTTATGGATGATGAAAACGTAGAGTTGATTGCTGTTGAGGCAGCTGGTTTGGGTGTTTATTCAGGTGAAAGTGCTGCTACATCACAATTAGGAGAAGTAGGGATTATTCATGGAAGTAAAACAATCTTAATGCAAGACGAGTACGGACAAATAAAGGAACCATATTCTATTTCTGCAGGACTAGATTATCCAGGAGTTGGTCCGTTACATGCATTCTTGTATGAGAGCAAGAGAGCAGCGTTTATGAATGCAACAGATAGAGAGGCCTTAGATGCTGCATATGAGTTAACGAAGTTGGAAGGAATAATTCCTGCTTTAGAAACTGCACATGCATTGGCAGTTTTACCAAAATTAACATTAAAAAAAAATCAAGTTGTTGTTATTAATTTATCTGGAAGAGGAGACAAAGATTTGGAAACATTTATTAAACATTTAGAATAATGAGTATAGAACACATTCAAAAAGAAATTAAAGGTTTAAGACAAGAATTAAAATCACATAGACTTTATCAAGAGTTAGAGACTATTGAAGATATAAAGATTTTTACACAGGATCATGTTTTTGCAGTTTGGGATTTTATGTCATTACTGAAAACTCTTCAAAGAGAATTAACATGCGTTTCTATTCCTTGGGTTCCCAGAAAAAAAGGGAAGCTTACTCAGTTCATTAATGAAATTGCGTTAGCGGAAGAAAGCGATGAAGATCTTACAGGAGAAACTAAAAGTCATTTCGAAATGTATCTTGAAGCCATGAGTAAGATGGGTTCTAATACTGAAAAAATTGAAACCTTCATGAATGAAATCTCCAATAATCGTTCAGTAAGTGAAGCACTACATATGGCAAAAGTTTCTAAAGCTGTAAAAAACTTTGTAGAAGTTACTTTTAATACAATTTATAGTAATGATGCTCATAAAGTTGCTTCAGCCTTCACTTTCGGTAGAGAAGATTTAATACCAGATATGTTTGTTGAAATCATTCAACAAACTCAGGATAAAGAATCTTTTAAAGATTTTTTATATTATTTAAATAGACATGTTGAATTAGATGGAGATTCTCATGGACCTCTTTCATTAGAAATGATCGTTGAGATGTGTGGCGATAATCAACAAAAATGGGATGAAGTTTTAGCAACAGCCAAGCAATCTTTACAAGTAAGAATTTCTTTATGGGATTATATTGCAGATCATATTTCTAAACGCAAACTTATAAAAATCTAATCGTGAGTTCAATTTTTAATTTATTAGAAGAAAAACCAGTAAATAACTTATCAATTTACTTTACTGCAGGTTTCCCTGAGTTAGAGGATACTGCAAAAGTGATTCAAGAGTTAAGTAATGCTGCTGTAGATTTTATTGAAGTGGGTCTTCCATATTCTGATCCTTTAGCTGATGGTCCTACAATTCAGAAAAGTAGTCAAAAGGCATTGCAAAATGGAATGAATTTGGATGTAGTTTTTGATCAACTATTAGAAATTAAAGCAACTAATAACACACCACTAGTTTTGATGGGTTATCTGAATCAATTATTAAAATATGGAGAAGAGAAATTTTGTCAAAAAGTAGTTGATTGTGGAATAGACACATTAATTTTACCAGACTTGCCTATGGTTGAATATGAAAACCATTATCAATCATTATTTAATTCTTACGGACTCAATAATGTATTTTTAATTACGCCACAAACTTCAATAGAGAGAATTTTAAAAATAGATTCGTACACTCAAAGTTTCATTTATATGGTTGCTTCAAGCTCCATTACTGGAGCAAAAGGAGAAATCTCTGAAGAGCAATTAGCCTATTTTAAAAGAATCAAATCTATGAACTTGAAAAGTAAATTAATTATAGGTTTTGGAATTTCTGATCATCAAACTTTTTCTAAAGCATGTGAGTATGGAAACGGTGCCATTATAGGTTCTGCTTTTATAGAAAGTTTAGAGAAAAATGGAGTAGAAAAAACTAATACATTTGTAAAATCAGTTCTAAACTAATAAAAATGGTTGAAGTAGAATACTTCTATCTAATTCATCCTTTTTATGAAATTAGTTCACACTAAGTAGTCGAATATCAAAAATTAGAACAGAACCACCAGGGATAGAACCCCTACCAGATTCTCCATATCCTAAATTGTATGGAATTAATAATATTCCGTCTCCACCTTCCTTAAAATATGTAATTCCTTCTGTCCATCCCTCAATTACCTGATTTAATCCAAAAGAAATTCCACTAGAACTACTTTCGTCAAAAACAACTCCGTCCAAGAAATATCCTTTATAAGCTACAGTAACATTTGATGTACTGGTTGGTCTAGCACCGGACCCTTCATTATTTATTACATAATACAATCCTGAGTTACTTCTGGTTGCATTTAAGTTATTGTCCTCAATGTATTGTATGATATCTGCTTCAGTTTCAGGTTCAAAGGTAGAATCAGTTTTAGTTGAACAAGAAATAAAAAAAAGGAATGATGCAATTAAATAGACAGCTCTTTTCATTTTGATGTTTTGATTATTTTTACGCGAATATACTTTGATTATTTTAATAAACCTTTTCTCCATTCACATAAGTAGCTGTTGCTTTAGTTTTAGGAATTTTTGCGGCATCAATGGTCATAATATTTTGATCTAATATTGTAAAATCAGCTAATTTTCCTACTTCAATACTTCCTTTTTCATTTTCTTCAAAATTTGAATAGGCTGCCCAAATAGTCATTCCTTTTAAAGTTTCTTCTCTAGAGAGTCTATTTTCTATTTGAAAACCACCATCAGGGTATCCATCTGTATCTTTTCTTACAGCTGCTGCATAAAATGTTAAAAAAGGATTTACTTGTTCAACAGGGAAATCTGTTCCTAAAACTACTTTACCGTAGACCTCTAATAAATCCTTGTAGGCATAAGCTCCTTTCATTCGTTCTTTTCCAATTCTGTCTTGTGCCCAATACATATCAGAAGTAGCATGGGTTGGCTGTATAGAAGGAATCACATTTTCAAACAACGTAAAGTCTTCTGGAGCTATTATTTGAGCATGTTCAATTCTCCAGCGTTTGTTTGTTTTTCCTTGAAGAAATTTTTTATAGGTCTTCAAAATCCATGTATTTGCAGAATCTCCAATGGCGTGTGTATTCATTTGATATTCTGAAGCAGCAATTTGTTTTGCCATTTCTCTGTAACGCTCTGGTTTATAAATTAAAGCGCCAAAATGATTGCTTCGATCACTATATGATTTTCTCATGGCAGCACCTCGTGATCCAAGAGCACCATCTCCATAAATTTTAAAGGATCGGACATGTAACCTGTCGGTCTTAATAATTCCTTTATTTATGTAATAATCTAGATTTTTTTGAGTAGCTGAAATCATTGCGTAAATGCGAATTTTCAATTCATTTTCTTGTTGTAAACTATCTATGAGTTCTACAGTGGATTGATCTAGTCCAGCGTCATCAACAGTAGTTAGACCATAAGAAAAAGCAATTTGTTGCGCATCTTTCAATCCTTGTATTGATGTTAGTTTAGTTGGTTTTGGTACCTGAATAAAATCCATAGCAGCATCAATAAAAACACCTGTCATTTTTCCATCTTTTACAATGATTTCACCACCAGTAACCGGAGTATTTTTTGTAACTTTTGTAATGTCTATAGCCGCTTGATTTGCCAGCAGAGCATGACCGTCAATTCTTCGAATAGCTACCGGAGTATTAGGAAATAGAATATCTAATTTTTCCTTAGTTGGAAATTCTTTCACTTCCCAATCATTTTGATCCCATCCTCGACCCGTTATAAAATTTACATTCTTTTCTTTTTGAAAAGTGATGAGTCTTTCTAATACTTCATCATAACTTTTGGTACCTTCTAAAGAAACTTTTTGTTGTTGCAATCCCATTCTGAAAAAGTGGCAATGGGCATCTATTAGGCCAGGAACAATGGTTTTTCCATTAGCGTCAAGGATTTCTTTAGAGGTATATTTAGTGATTATCTCTGATGTAGAACCCACAGCAACAAATTTTCCATCTTTAATTGCAAATGCCTCTGCTTTACTAAAAGCATCATTTACAGTATAGATGGTAGCGTTGGTTACAATTAAATCTACTTGTTGTTGTTTGCAAGAGGAAAAAAATAGAAGCAAACTCAGAGAATAAATAATTTTTTTCATGGGTTAATTATTAGGTAATTGGTAATGAATACAGATAAATTAGATAGGCACCATACATTAATAAAAATTGCAGCGGTATTCTAATATATGCTAACTTTTTTGACCCTATAGCTGGTTTTATCTTTGTTGCATCCCAAATATGAATAGGCAGAAACAATATCAATAAGATGAAAATTCCTAACGAAGCATCATTTGTAAAGGCTGGGAAAAATAAACCTATACCTAAAAAAAATTCAATAAAACCTGCTATATAATTTACAGCTAATTTTGGAAGACCAGCAGGGATAAAATGGTTAAAAAATCTAGGTTTAATAAAATGCATGATTCCTGCATATATAAAAAATCCAGCAAAAATAACTTTAAGTATAAACATATAGTTTTATATAAATTAGGGCTTTACTGGGGTATCGGTGTAAAGGTACTTATCCATCAGGTATATTAAACTAGTCATGGATGCACTTCCTAATTCTAACTCTCGCTTATTTACTTTATCAAAGGTATCTGTACTAGTATGATGATAGTCAAAGTATCGCTGACTATCTGGCCTGTACCCTACCAAGGTTACAGATTCTCCTTTTAATGGAGAAATATCTGCACCGCTTCCTCCTTTGTCGAGATCATGCAATCCGTATGGGGCTAATAATTTTTTCCAACTTTGTACAAGTGCAGTGTTTGATGCATTTGCATCAATTGAAAAACCTCTTGGTGTGTGCCCACCAGCATCAGATTCTATTCCACCAATATGAGTCTCATTATTTAATTTTGACATTTCTGCATATTTTTTTGCACCACGAGTTCCATTTTCTTCATTCATAAAGAATACCACACGCAGGGTGTTTTTTAAATGAACATTGTTCTTCTTTAATAGGTAAGCAACTTCCAACGATTGTACGATACCAGTTCCATCATCATGAGCTCCATCTCCTAAATCCCAAGAATCAAGATGTCCGCCCACAACCATAATATTTTGAGGTGTTTCAGAACCTTTAATTTCTCCAACCACATTAAAAGATGGTGCATCTGGAAGTGTTTTACATTGTTGTTTAAAGTAAAATTTTAAAGTTGGGTTGTTTTTTAAGTCAGTACTTAAGATACTTGCAGCTCTAGAACTAATGGCAGCTGTAGGAATGTATTGTTCTTTTGGTAAATCTCCGTAAGACATTGTACCTGTATGAGGATAATCATCCAACCCATTAGTCATAGATCTAACTATTACTCCTTTTGCACCATATTTTCCACAAACTGCAGCTCCCTGAACTCGCTGGTCTACACAACCACCATAAGCTTTAAATGTATTGATTAACGTATTGTCAAAAGGACGATTGAAAAATACAATTTTATCTTTCATCCTTAACCCTAGCGCTTCGGCTTCCTCTAAACTTTTTACTTCAATAACTTCTGCCGTAACTCCATTTGACGGAGTAGCTACAGAAAAGCCAAGAGCACAAATAGGCACCTGTTTTAGTTTCCCATTAATACGATAGTTAGCAACTTCTTTAGTGCCTCTAACCCAATGAGGTACCATTACTGGTTGAAGCCAAACAGAATCTAATCCAATTTCTTTCATTAAAGCTTCCCCCCATTCAACAGCTTTTTGCGCCTCCGGAGATCCTGAAAGTCTACCGCCAACATTTGAAGTTAAATCGCGAAGCCACTCATAGGATTGTCCTTCTGTTAGTGCCGTATCAAAAATATTTTTGATATTTTTAGCATCTACTTTTTCTTGATTTGATAATTCTTGAGAGGTATTGGTATTTGGTTCTTTTGTATTGCATGCGAAGAGAATAACAACAGCAATTAAAAAAATAATTTTTTTCATAGTTAGTGTTAATTATTGAGAACCTTAAATTTACGGAAAGTTTTGAATATATTTTACTTTAATTTCTAATCATCGAATGATTGTTTTAAAAATCAAATTTATAGGTAATTCCTGCCAACGCTTGAAACCCAAGAACATTATAATTTGCGTATCGATCGTAATCGGTCCCTAAAATATTATTAAGTTTAACGAATGCACTAAAAAAATCACTAAAATGATAGCCTCCATTTAGATTCATATCTGTAAAAGCATCTAATGATTCAATACTTGCTATTGTAGATGGGAATGTTCCATTATATTGAACATCCATACGACTACCAACAAAGAAAATATTAGCATTGGCGTACCAGTTATTGTTTTTATATTTCCCATAAATTGCTCCCTCAATCTTAGGTAAATTCCAGGCTTCTTGTTGAAAGGTTGTTGAGTATGAATTTATTTGAATAGTAGCACCAATAGAAAATCTTTTACTAGCATCAATCTCAATTTCTCCAAAAATTGATAGGGTACTAATATCGTCATAAAAAACATTAAATGAGTTTCCATATTCATAACCTAATAATGATGTTGAGGCATTAAAAACACCATTTGATTTAGAGTTGTTTCTCACAAACAATGCATGGTCTTCATCACTCTTATAACTAGCTTTAACATTAAAACTTATGTTTGATGAGATGATTCCATTAATTCCTCCAAATAGATTGTATTGTTCATTAGTTTGAGTTAAGAAAAGAGTAGGAGAGACAAACGGATTTTGTTCGCTAAAATTCTGGAAAGAATTCATATGAAGATCTCCACTAGCTCCTGCATAAAAATTAATTAAATTGGAAATTACTGGATAGGTTATTTCTAGATCTGGATAAGCAAGAATATCTGTTAAACTATTTTTTATATCTGAGGTTAGATATATTTTTGAGCCTAACTTGATAGATAATTTATTCCAATTTACTCTGTAAACTGGATGAATTCCCAGATTAAAAAAACTGTATTTTATATTGCTATTGTTTAGATAGTTTTGTTCAAATTCACCTTGTAAGTAATTTATATTAGTTTGAAGTTCTAGTTCTGAGAGGTTTTTACTTATGAAACCTAATGGTATTTTTAAAGATGGTTTTAATAAAAAACCAACTTCTTTACTCCCAAATTTATCATCAAAAAGACTCAAAGCTCCTTTAATATTATCAAAATATGAATCTTCAAAAACAACTTCACTTTCTACCTCATAAAAACCATATGTTTGCTTAGCTGCAATTGAGTTGATGGTGTTATTGTCAAAAGAGATGTTTGGTAAACCATACCAATTATATTGTTTTTGATACATGTTTCCACCAATTTTCCATGTAAAACCTCTCTCTTCCTTCAAGTAAAATCCACCTAGATTCAGAGTAGAAAACTCATTGTTTAAAAATGTATTTTTTACTCCATTTTCTGAGGATGTATATTTCAAATATATACCATAATCAGTTTCAAACTTTCTATTTTGATGTAAGAAAAATTCTATGAAAGGAGTGGTATAATTTCCAAATCCAAGTGCTAAGTAATTATCAAAAAGTCGTTCTTTTTTACCAACATCAATCCCCTTAACTACACCACTTTTTGGGACAAATGTAGAGGCAACAGGAGCCGAAAAAATGGAGTAACTTAATTTTTTCTTTGAGATCGTATTGCTTAAAATAATTTTTGGTGTTTTCTTGATTTTAAAAGCATCTGAAATTGTTGGAGTGTATGATGTAATTACATTAATTACTTCAACAATAGAATCCTTCTTTTTAGGTTTTTTTTGAGAGAAAACTTGACCTAAACTCATTATTAAAATTAATACGAAACTATATTTTTTCATCAGTCTTAATTTTTAGGAGTTGTTACCGAGTTATTTGTTTTAGATTCTTTTAGTTTTATCTTCTTTAATTCACTTTTTGCATCATTTATGATATCACTAAATTGAGAAAAATTCTTAATAATATTTTCTAAAATATAAGTGGCTTGATATGGATCAGAATCTTCCAAAGCATAATAGTTTTTAGCCATGATAATAAAACTTTTTGCTCCCCAATATTTATAGGTAGAGAAATCAGATGTGATTGTTTGTATTATTTTATTTGAAACATCATACTCTTTTTTCTTATTGGTAAAATAAGCGCTATAATACAATGCTTCCGCTTTTAATTCTCCATTTGCATTTCGTTCTACTTCAGTATAAAACTCTTCTGCTTTGATATAATCTTCCGTTTGAAAGGCAGATCGAGCAATAATAATTTTAGCATCATACTCTACTGTAGCATCTATTTTGTCTTGTAATAATATTTTTTCTGCATAAATAACTGATTTTGTATAATCTTGTAATTTATAATAACCTTTCATTAAATTACTCTGGGCGTATATAATGTTCAAGATCAAGTTTGCTTCTTGTTCTAGTCTTACTAGCAGGGGAATGGCAGATTCCCAATCTTCTTTTTCTAATAAAATTTGTGATAATTTATTGAGAGCTTCTTCACTAAACTCACTTTGAGGAAGAGATATTACATACTGATAGTGTTTTACCGACTCTTCATATAATTCTTTATTAACGAGTAATTGAGCTAAATAAAAGTTTGCTTGTAAAGCATGAAGACCATCGGGAAAAGTTTCAATATATTTCTTAAAACCTTTAATGGCTGATGGAGTATCGTTTTCTAAAAATTTATTTTCTGCAGATTGATAAGTTGTATTGTCAATTTCTTCATTAGTAATATTCACAAAACTAATTCCTTGAACCCAGAGAGCATATTCATCAACAGTTCCAAGATCTATGTATACATTTTTTGCATTGGTAACAGCCTCTCTTGCCTCTACAGAATTTGGGTAATTTGAAACAATTTCTTGGTATTTTTTTAAAGCTTTTTTATTTTCATCATCATTGTAAAACAGTAATCCATCTCTTAATAGAGCTCTAGGAATATAAGAGCTTTTTGGGAAGTCTTGAAATAAGATTTTGTAAGCTTGATGAGCTTTTTTGGTTTTTTTTTGAGAAGAATATGTATTTCCCAACTGAAACAATGCATCATCTCTGAAATTTGATAAATTAAAATTATTTAGTAAACTTTCTAATTCAGTTATTTTGGTAGTATTCTTTTCTAAGAAGCCGAAACACATAGCTATTTGATATTGAGCATAATCAGAACTGTTTCCAAGCTGATCAAGAACTTTTTTGTAAGCATCTATAGATTTACGGTATTCTTTGATGGCAAAAAAACTATCTCCCATCCTAATCGTTGCATCATCTACTAAAGACAGATCTTTTTGTTTTGTATTTATGAAGTCCTGAAAGACTTTTGCTGAGGTTGAGTATTGTTTCAGTTTAAAGTAGCCGTATCCCAAATTATAATCTACTAATTGGAATTCTTCACTTTCTTTTGATGCAATTTTTTTAAAGTTAATTAAATCATCTATACTTTTCTGGTAATTTCCTAATCTAAAATTTGTTTCTGCACACCAATAAAAAGACAATGCTTTAATGGAAGATTCAACAGCGTATTTTCCTTGCTCAAAATAGGGAAGAGCCTTCGGCATGTTACTCGTATTAAATAACTGTATTCCTCTGTAATAAGAAACCTCTTTAATTAAGTCTTCATTTTGTTTGGTTTTATTTTTACTCAAAAAATCGAGAGCTCCTTGATAATTCTGTTGATATAAATAAGAGGTAACCATTAAACCATTAATCTCCTCATAACTTGGAGATTTTGGATAAGTTTTTAAGAAAAACTGAAGTACCTCTGCAACATTTTCATAAGGATTTCCTTCCTCATAGCTGAGCTTTGCATAGTTTAATGAGGCATCTTCTTTTACCTTTAAATCAAAACTCATTTCACTGGCACTTTTAAATGCATTCAGAGCTTCTGGTTTTTTTTTCAGATAAATATAACATTCACCTAAATTGTAATATGCTTTTTGCGAAACATTATTTTTTTCGTCAATTATTTTATTGAAATTATTGACAGCATTTTCAAAATCATTTTGTTTAAAAAAAGCATAGCCTAATTGATAGTAATCGGTATTATTCCATTTTCCTTTTTTACCTCTATAAGCTTTCAAATAGTCGATAGATTCTTTATATTTTTTAAGATTGAAATAACTCTCACCAATAATTTTTGAAATTTCAGAAACTTCTTTAGGTTTTGCATTTTCAAGTAGTTTTTGTCCCACTTCAATACATTTTTCAAATCGTCCAGCCTTAAAACTAATATCCAATAAGTAATAAGTTACTTCACTTTTGTAAGCTTCATCATCTGCAATTTCCTCCAAGGTTTTTTCTGCAATTTCATAATCCTCTTGTTTGTAGGAGATATACCCAAAGTAGTAGCGAGAGTCATTCCCGTATTTTGGGTCATTGATTAATAAAACAAACTTATTTTTTGCTAAATCTAGGTTTCTGGTTGACAGAAATGCATAACCCATTTTAAAATTTAACTCTTTTTTATTGGCTAAAGAAAGGGCTTCTAAATTTACTTTTGAATACCACTTTAAAGCGTATGCTGCTTTTTTATTGGCAAAATAGTAATTACCTACATTAAAGTATGCTCTGTCTTTTTTTGTACTAGAAGGATAATTATTTACAAATCGTATTACTTTTTTATCTGCATTTGTTTGATTTAATTTTATTGCACACATGGCATCATAATAATCAGCATTTGCTTTTAAATCATTTTTAATAGTTGATTTTTCAGAAACTTTAATAAAGTATTTTTGGGAAGCTGCATATGCTTTGCTATTAAAGAGTTTAATTGCATGATTATATTCGCTCTGAATATTGGTGTCTATTTCTGTTTGCTGACCATAAATTTGAGCATATTGCATAGAAAAAAACAATACTAGTATGTGTAAATAATTATAGCGATTTTTCATTTTTTTTGAATCTGTAAACTATAAACGAACGATTTCTTTTTTTGTTGGATTTTTTTTGTTAAAATCGGTTATTTATATTTCAAAAATAGGCATTGATTTTAGGATTATCATCATTCAGTTGGGTAAAATACCACAAAATCTATCCAAAAAATTATGTAGGTTTGTATAAAGAACTATTTCATGGGAAATTCAATCTTACATTTAGAAAATGCAGATATTTATCAACGAGATAATTTGGTGTTATCTAAAGTAAATCTTACTATTAAACAAGGAGAGTTTTATTATTTGATTGGTAAAACTGGAAGTGGGAAAAGTAGTTTAATGAAAACTTTATATGGAGATTTATTACTTCAAAGGGGAATAGGTTCTATAGTAGGTTTTGATCTAAAAAAACTAAAAGATAAAGAAATTCCTTTTCTTAGAAGAAAAATTGGGATTGTTTTCCAAGACTTTAAATTATTAAATGATAGAACAGTTTTTGATAATCTTTTGTTTGTTCTAAAAGCTACAGGTTGGAAAGATAAAACATCTATGAAGGCTAAAATTGAAGAGGTTTTAGATCGTGTTGGTATGAAAACAAAATATTATAAAAGTCCCTATGAATTGTCTGGAGGAGAACAGCAAAGAGTTGCAATAGCAAGAGCTTTATTAAATGATCCAGAGTTAATTTTAGCAGATGAACCCACTGGAAATTTAGATCCAAAAACTTCCATAGAAGTAATGGATTTACTTAATAAAATTCATCAAAGTGGTAAAAGTATTCTAATGGCTACCCATGATTATGCTTTGATAGTAAAATTTAAACAAAAAACACTTAAGTGCGAGGGTGGCGAATTGTTTGAGGTAGTAGCGCAAACTACTCCTTAAAGATTGTGTTAACTATTTTTTCTGCTCCATGTATTGGGTCAAAATTTTGCAGCAACTTTTCACGATCTTCCCTGTAAGAGGGTTTAAAATCTTTCTGAAATAATTCGACTGTTTTTATCAAGTACTCAGCCTTAGTGTTGGCTTTTTCACAAAGTGATTCCAAGCCAGTTTTGTCTACCATATAATCATTAGCTATCACAAACCTTCCTTGGCGGAGTGTGTTCAGTAATTTTAATTTGATTCCTGTATTTTGAAAAGTAGGAAGTACATTAATATGAGCTTCTTGAAATAAATTGTATAGGTCTTTATCTTCATTTAAAGGATTAAAAAATATATTTTCATGTTTCTGAATCTCTTTTAAAACCTCACTGTTTTTATAATTACTGGCTATCACAAGTTGATAATCTGTTTGTTTGTATACATCAATTAAATACAAAGCTGCCTTTACATTTTCAGAAACTAATAAATGGCCGTGATATAAAATAAAACTTCCTTTGGAACTAAGGTTTGTGTGTTTCTCTAAATCATGAAATGCAGGAATGTAAATACTTTTATTCCCATATTTATTTTTAAAATATTCTTGTTCAATTGGAGAAATTGAGAAAACATTTTGCATTTTATTCATGATTTTTTCATAATTCTTAAGTTTTTTAGATTCTTTTTTAAAAAAAGATCGTTTAAAAGTATTTGACTCACTTTTTTCTAATCCCTTGTAAAAACGATGTTCTATATTATGAGCTCTTAAGTATATCTTTTTACCATTTAGTTTATCTTCTATTGCGGGTAATGTTGTGTGTAATCCTTCAAATAAAATTGGATAGGAATCTTTAGTTAGATTTGCTACTAATAAATCATTTCCTCTACTTTTTACGATAAAAGGAGTTTTAGATAAAAGACTTTTTATGAATGAGTTTCTCTTGTAATAGAAAACTTTTTCACAATACTTAAGAAGTTCTTTTTGCTCACCTTTCCCATATTCGAACACATGTAGATAAATATCAACGCCTACGCTATGTAACGCTTTTATTTTATAAAATACGTCTATGACTCCTCCATAATTAGTTGGATAGGGAACATCAAAAGAAACGATGTGTAGTTTATTATACACGCTTTAAAAAAATTGAAGTTAGTTTTTCTTTTTCTATAGACCAATTTAGTTCTTCTTTTGCATCTTTAAGCTCTTTTTTATAACTAACAAATTCCATGCTTTTAATAGTTTTTGCAAGGCATTCTGTAGATCTTTCTTGAAGTACTTTCCCAAACGAATATTGGCTTATGAGTGTTTTCATTTCTTTTAAATTAGCAACTATTACAGGGACATTCGCATGTAAATAGTCAAATATTTTATTAGGAAGAGCATATCTATAATTTAAACCTAAATCTTCTTCTAAGCTAATACCAATTGCTGCATTAGGAGTAAGTTTTTTTAATTCATTTGGAGTTTTTTTACCTAGAAATTTAACACGATCAACCAAAGAGAGATTTTTTACCTTATTTTTTAATTTCTCTGTAATATCACCATCTCCAATAATTACAAATATATATTCCTTAAGAAGCGGCATTGTTTCTATCATTAGTTCTAACCCCCGACCAATGTTTACTGAACCTTGGTATAAAATGATTTTTTTTCCTTTGGTTTCTATTTTAAATTCTTTCGGATTAATTGTTTTAATTTCTGGAA
The DNA here is from genome assembly GCA_018608485.1 of Flavobacteriaceae bacterium. GTDB lineage: Bacteria > Bacteroidota > Bacteroidia > Flavobacteriales > Flavobacteriaceae > Polaribacter. The sequence goes on from JABAZK010000134.1 coordinate 27,597, forward strand.
TATTCCTGACTACTATGGCAGAAATTCCATATAAATTTTGATAATGCTTTTTTATGGAATCACTAACAGTTATAACAGTTTGTAGTTTTGGAATGATTGTTTTTTCCAGAAAAAGCCATACACTCTTCACTCTTTTTTTATGAACAAGCTCTGGTATTTCAGAGAATAATTCATGACTATCAAAAACTAGTTTTTTATTTTGAAGTTTACTTATTATATAATTAGGCAAAAGGGTGTCTACATCATTTGAAAATAACAGGTCTTTTTTGGTAAATAATAGATATATAAACAAACGTATATTGAATTCAGCATAAAATAAAAAGCCTACATTAAAAAGCAATCGAAACCTAATTGTCTTGTAATTTCTTTGAATAGGAAAACTTTTTTTTAGTTTTCTACCTACCAAAATAACATCATATCCAATTTCAGATAAAACTTCACACGTTTTTTCAACGCGTTGATCAGTTGATAAATCGTTTGTTACAGAAATTAGTATTCTTTTCAAGACATTTTATTTAATAAGGCAAGATATAAAAAACTAGGTAGCTTGCTGTAATTCATGTTTTTCGCGATAAAAAGGTAAAGAAAGGATTAGTCAAAAAACTTAATTAAAATATTCAAAAAAGTATTTTTTTGTAAAGAATGTGGAATTTATTTTTTTTCCTAATTTCATGTAATTCTTGAGGTATTTAATATCATTATTCCAAGCGTATAAATATATGTAATGATATAATAAGGCCATATTTTGATATGATCTACTAAATCCTTTAAGTGTGAAATTTTTATCAATTGAAGTAATTTTTTCATGATCATTCATTTTAGTGTAATAGATGAGTTTCATGAATATAAAATTATTGTAATGCTCGTACTTGTAGAAGAATGTATAATCTGTTTCAGGTTTTATTTTTTCAACAATATATCTCATCACTTCAAAGTTTCTAGTTATAATACATGTAAAGTTTATTTCAAATAAAAATTCTATTGGAATAAATCCATTTACTTGATTTTTTTGAAAATAATTATTTAGTTTAAGCATTACTTCAGAATCTTCAATTAATAAATGTTGAGCAAATATTCTACTTTTTAATATGGGATGAAATTCTTCTTCCTCTTTTAATGTATAAAAAGAATCCTTACTTTTTTTAGTAAAAAACAGGTTTAAATTTAGGATACCTTTAGAGAATTCTTGGATGTCTTTTCTTGAGGAATTTTTGTAAATTGTTTCAATAATTTTAGAATAATACGTTTTTAAACTTCCATAGTCTACAAAAATTGTAATTACTAAATCCTGAAAATTTTCATTTAAAAGTAGTTGGTTAAACGCTTCATTCTTTATATCTATAGTGTTCATTATTTGCCCTATAGACATGCCAATAACCACTTTCTCATCATAGTTGAAATTATTAGCATTCATTTTTTTGAGTTCAAAAATGTCTCGTATAAGATTAAAGTTTTCAACTAGAAATAACTCTCTTATAATTTGTATTAATTTTAAGTTGAAGCTTTTTGTTTGATTGAGGTTTTTGTTGATATACTTTAATAATATATCATCCTCATCTTTGTGAATAATTTTTGTAACTTCAAATTCTTGCTTCCATTTGTTTCTTAGTTTGAAATTAATGAGGAAATCAGAATAACTTTCAAAACTATTAAATTTTGATAAGGTGTCTAATGTGAAGTTACTTGCTTGTACATTTTTAACGACTCCAAAAAACCTCCTAATGGTGTTGTAGCTGATGGCTATATCATTTTCTTTAGCTATAATTTGACTTAACCTTTTGCTATCTTTTAGACCTTTTATTTTAAACCCAATTTTTTCTTCGGTAATGTCTCTTAGCTTTTTTTCCATAGATGTACTAAACATGTACCAATATACTAAAATGTTTATTATAATATTGTATAAATATATTTTTATCCTCTAAAATTTTTTTTTGGGAAATATTCATTGAAAAAGAGAAAAACTGTAATAAAAAAAGTGTAATTAATACAATTACACTTTTTTTATTAGTATTGTGAGTAAGTAGATCTAAACTATTTGTAGAATAACTAAACATATATGATATACCTCATATTATCAAATTTTTTTTATGCTTTGAACAATCTTTTATGGAAAAGAGCATTGTCTAAATTTAATCTATGGCATATCATCTCTTCGAGATCTTTGTTGACAAGTATTGTCGGTTTTATTGTTATAATTACCTTTTATTCAGATGTCATTAATACTATAGACTTCCCTCTTTTTCTTAATATTTTCATCGCTTCAGTTTTTGGATCTTTAGGGTTGATTTGTATGATTCATGCTCTCAAAAAAGGAAGCTTATCGCAATTAGCTCTCTTTAATTTGATTATAGTTTTTCTTATTGGTTCTTTCTTGTTTTTTTTTGAAGGTTTACACTTTGAAAATTACAGGGTTGCCTCATTATTAATAATTAGTGGATTTGTATTATACATATATCAAATTAAAAAAAAGAATACCCAACAAATGTCTTTACATCAGCTATTGCTGTTTTCTCTTATGTCAATTTTTTTCGCAGGTTCAATTGTTATGCATTGGTATGGTTTAAATAAAGATATTCCAGTAATTTTTTCATTATCTATTCAAGAAGCGGTGGTTTTTTTATCTTCAATAACTATTGTAATTATTAGCCCGTCTTTCTCTCTGGTGAAATTGCGCTATGAGTTAAAAAAAATATCAACTACTGTTATTTTGATGGCTACTGTAATATTTGCAGCAATATGGACAGGTTTCTCAGGATTAAAGTTTACAGATCCGTTAATTTCCTCACTTATTAGTCTTTTAACCCCTATTTTAACAATACTATTTGGTGTTATTTTTTACAAGGATAAATGGAATTATTTAACGATATTATACTTTTTGCTTATTTCTTCAGGAATCTATTTGATAAATTTAGAGATACCATAGAGCAATCAGAAAGGTTATTTTTTTGAGAATAGTTTTACTATAAAAAACATCAAACTTAAAATAATTAAAACCCCTATAAACACAAATATTTTTTCTTGAGATAATTTGGATAAAAGCCAAACAATAATGGCAGATGATGTTATTGGGATTAAATAGCTCCCAGGAACCTTAAATCCAGCATTTTTTTTATTTAACTTGGAAGTCTTTAACTTTACTGTTGCCAAAGATATACCTAGATAAATAAGCAGTGTTGAAGCACTTGAAATAATTGCTAACTCCTTAAATCCTCCAACTAAAGAAAAACCAAAACCTAAGCAGATATATACTATAATAGCTATATAAGGTGTTGTATATTTTTTATGAATCTTACCTAAACTTTTTAGCGGGATTACATTTTTTGATGTTGCTGCAAAAATTACTCTTGGCATGCTAAGAATTTTGCTACTTATACTTCCTACCATAGAAACTGCAGCTCCAAATGTAATGACAGTAAAACCAATTGGTCCAAAGACAACATTTGCAACTTCAGCTAATGGGTTTTTATCATAATTAGTAAGCGTATTCCCTAGAACACCTTGTGAAATAAGTTGAATTAAAATATAAATAATAAGGATGGTGACAATGCTTAACGCAATGGCTTTAGGAATTGTTTTGTTCGGACTTTTAACTTCTCCACTTAAAGATAGTCCTTTTTCCGCACCAACAAATGCAAAGAATAAAATTAAAGACATTTCACCAATTTCAGTTGCAGAGGGGGTATTTTCCCAATAAAGATTTGAAACACTAACTTCCGAAAAACCAAAAATGATGATTAAGAATAAAGGAGCTAATTTCAGCAGCGTAATAACTTTCACAAACCCAACTCCTTTTTTTAAACCAACAATATTAATAAAACCAAAACCAAAAAAAAGTAGAATAAAAAAAAGAGACTGTGTCCAAAACTCATTAAATATTGGTAAAAATGTACTTAAAATATCCACGATAGCATTCGCAACAGCAGCATCACCAGTAAATGAGGCTACAACTATTAGTATGGCGGTAAGAAACCCTGGATAATTACCAAAAGATGATTGTATATAGGTGTAGCTACCCCCATCTTCTGTAAAAACACTTCCTAGTTCAGCAAAGCATGCCATTACTAATATCATTACAAAGCCGCAAAATAAGTAGGCAATGATACTTGCTGCACCAAGACTAGCAGCAATTACTGCTGGTAATACAAAGATTCCACCTCCTATAATAATATTTACAATATTAGCACTAAGTCCAAAAACTCCGACCTCTCTTTGTAATTTCATACTCTACATTACTTATATTAAAAACAATTCACAAATTACACCTTTAAAATTAATAGCCATCTAAATTTTTTTTTTAGTTAAGATATAGTCATCAAAAAAACAGCTATAAAAAAAGTGAAAAAGTCCATGTTATTAATCATCTATACAATCTGATTATTTTTTTGTTCTATTCATTAAATCTTATATCTCACACGAGATTTTTGTTTATATTTTAAC
>JABAZK010000138.1 GCA_018608485.1 Flavobacteriaceae bacterium
AGAATCTTCGGAAAGTATTGAGCAAGTAGAGGAAAATGATTCTTCATTAACAGAAAAGAATGTGTCTAACGTGAAAATTGATGAAGCTACTGATGATCTTCCAATTCAAAAATCGTTCGACTTAGAAACTGATGATTTGTTTTCTCAAAAAGAAGATGACTTAGAACCAGTAATTAAAGAATATATTGATGTTTCTGATGATTTACCTACTTTAGAAGATGAACTAAAAGACACTATTTCTGCAGATGTTGTTTCAGAGTTATTTGAAAATGCACAAAAAAAATCTTTGAATGATAAATTACAAGGTGATATCCAAATTGGGTTAAACGATCGTATTGCCTTTGTGAAAAATTTATTTGGAGGAAGTCAAGAAGATTTTAATAGAGTTGTTTCTCAATTAAACTCTTTTAAAACTCAGAAAGAAGCCAAAAAATTTATTAATAAAATGGTAAAGCCAGATTACGATTGGACAGATAAAGAAGAGGTAGAAGAGCGTTTTATGTCTATAGTAGAGCGAAAATTCTCATCTTAGGATTTATAAGTAAACCAATTGTTTAGTTTTTAAAAATTTCAAAAATTAAAATATGAAAATAGAGGTTTCTAACGGAGAAATTATAGATAAATACACTATTCTAGAAATTAAACTCAACAAAATTAAAGATGCTAATAAAATCATAAATATTCAACATGAATTTAATACATTAACTCCTGATGTTGATGCGATTTACAGTGCTTGTGAAGACAGTGTAAAATTAAAAAAACTTCATAAAAATTTGTTAGAGGTAAATAAGAAGCTATGGAAAATTGAAGATGATATCAGAGAATGTGAAAGGGCCAATGATTTTGGTCAACTATTTGTAGATTTAGCCAGGGCAGTATATTATGTTAATGATGATCGTTCTGATGTAAAAAAAGAAATTAATGTTTTTACAGGATCTGATTTAGTTGAGGAGAAATCTTATGAAGAATATAAATCTAAATAAAATGAAAAACATCTATTTACCTTTTTTACTCCTTATATTATTTTCGGGGTGTAAATCTACATTTGTAATCCCAAGTTTCGATTCTAAAGATGTTCCACCAATTCCAAATTATAATTTAGAGTCTTCTTGGGCAGTTTTACCATCAAAGTATACAGAGGAATTTAAAGAGTTTGCATCCAGTCAATTAGACACATTAGAAGCAGATGTTTTTTACGTGTATCCTACATTAAATACAGACAAAGAAGACCCGCGTTGGAATGCCCCAATAAATGATTTAGAGCAGAACGATAAAGTTTTAAATAAAGCGGTTTTATATCAAGCATCTGCATTAGCACTTTCAGGAAAAGTATATGTTCCATTTTATCGTCAAGCCCATATTCGTTCTTTTAAAATGTTTAATGAAGGAGGAAAAGCTGCTTTAGAAATAGCATATGCAGATGTTAAGAAAGCTTTTGAAGTTTTCTTAAGTAAATATAACAAAGAAAGACCAATAATTTTACTTAGTCATAGTCAAGGGACGAGGCATACCATGAGGTTGATTGCTGATTTTTTTGATGAAAAAGAATTACAAAATAAGTTAGTAGCTGCTTACATACCAGGAATTGGTGTAAAACCAGATTTATTTAAAACTATCAAACCCATGACAAAACCAGATGAAACTGGTGGATTTGTGTCATGGAATACTTATAAGAAAGGATATTACCCAAAAGATGATAAAGATTGGTATGATGGAAGTGTAACAACGAATCCAATAACATGGGATGATTCTAAAGTGACAACTTTAGAGCAACACAAGGGATTTTTATACACCAATAAAAAAATCTATGATCAAGCACTTAAAATAGAGATTTCTGACGGACTTGTTTGGTCTAGTAATCCTAAGTTTCCAATGAGACTTTTTATGTCTCCAATTAAGAATTATCACTCTGGAGATATAAATTTATTTTGGCAAGATGTAAAAGAGAATGCTGCTTTGAGATTAAATACATATTTGAGCAAAAACTAGCCAATTTTTTCTTTCAAGCGATCAATTTCTTTTTTACTGTTCCCAATAAAAATATCATTTTCCACCAAAAAGACTGGACGTTTCAAAAAAGTGTATTCCTCTAAAATAAGTTGTCTGTAATCATCTTCTGTAATCACTTCGTTTTTTAAGCCCATGGCTTTATATTTCTTAGCTCTTTTATTAAATAAGGTCTCATAACTACTTGTATACGAATACATTTCTTCTAATTGAAAAACTGTTAAAGGATTGGCTTTAATTTCATGTTTCTCAAAGCCATCTAAGTTGATTTCTTTTAAAATTCTTCGGCAGGTATCGCAAGTTTGTAAAAAATATACTTTCTTCATATTTAATGAATTATATTTGATAAAATTACATTAAAAAAATGAAGATACAATTCGATATTTTAACAAAAACACGAGCAATAGTTTTACATTATATTTCAGAATTAAACCTTGATCAAATGCATGTTATTCCTAAAGGCTTTAATAACCATATTGCTTGGAATATAGCTCATTTAGTAGTTACTCAGCAATTATTACATTACAGGCTTTCTGGAAAAGATTGTCTGGTTTCAGATGAGCTAATAATGGCCTACAAGAAAGGATCTATACCTTCTAGTACATTTTCTCAAGAAGAATTTGATGAGGTAATAACATTATTTAAAGGGCTCCCTCAAACTTTAGAAGAGGACTATGAATCTTCAATTTTTTCAGAGTATTCATCCTATAAAACTAGTACTGGTTTTGTAATTGATACAATGGAGAAAGCAATTATTTTTAACAACTTTCATGAGTCTCTGCATTTGGGGGTTATTATGTCTTTGAGAAAACTTGTTTAATAATCCAGTTTTATTTGACAGTTACTATAATTCTTTGATGTTTAAAACAATAGGTACTTGCCAATTAGCTCTTACCTCCTGTATCTCAGGTAAGTATTCTACAAGCTCAGGTTGCTTTTTTGCTAAATAATTACCAGTATCCCATTTGCCGTTGTTATTGGTGTCGTAAATAATTCTAATTTTATACTTATTTGGGGTTAAATATTTGAAAGATATATTTTTGCTGACACTTGTAGTTTCTTGAGCAATAGTTTTATCGTTTAAGTCAGTTAATTGGACGATGATTGGGGTCATCTTTGTGTTTTTGACATCTAAGGTTATTTCTCCATAATCTTCAAGACTTCTTGTTTTAAATTGAGATATAATAGTATCATTACTAGTATTAAAAATATCCGTTAAAGCATTTGGGTACAGATTTAATTTATAAGTTTTTTTGAATTTTTTTTGAAAAATAAAGCCGATTTTATTTTCTTTTTTTGAGATATAGGGAGTATAAAGAATATTAATTGTATCAGTATCAATAAAATTAATTTTTGTTGTGTCTATTTTAATAATTGGATTGTTCGTTGATAAAAATAAAGTATCCTTATAATCTAGCACTCCTATTGTTTGTCGAGAAACTTTCAATGAGTCAATTTCTTTCTTTCTTAATTTAATTACAATCGTGTCTGAAATACCATTATTACTCACTTTAAAAATCAATGAATCTCTTTCAATTGGTGTATGCCACAGGTTAATAGTGTCTTTATCTTTTTCAGGAAAAGTAATCGTTTGAAAATTATTTGGGACTGCAGAGAGTGTCTCTATATTTATTTTTGCAGCTTTTCCTTCGTAACCAAGAATAAGTTGCCCTTTACTAATTTCTTTTCCACGCTTAAATTTATAAGGTAATTCTTCTTTAAAAATTGAAATAATATCTTTTAAAATGCTATCTCTGGGCAATGAAATAGTGTCTTTTAAAAAACCTATTTCATCAGCCTTAGGATTGAATAAATAATCACTTCTTTCATCATTCAATGCAACTAGTAGATAATTTCCTTTGCGAAGGTTTGAAAATTTATAATTGGATGTGTCTAAGCTACTTGTTACATAATCAGGTTTTCTTTTGTAAACTGCAGAATCGGAATAAGAGCTATCTAATCTATACAATAATAACTTTATATTTTTTAAATCCTCAGATTTAAAAGAGTTTTTGACACTGCCCTCTAAAGTTAAAGAGTCTATGTATGTTCCTGTGGAAAATACATACTTAAATCGTTCTAATGTATTAGACTCGTTATTGTCTTGGACACTATTTCCAAAATCAAAAATATAGGTTGAATTTTCTTTTAAAGTGTCTAGAATTTTGATGTTGATGAATTTACTTGGGCTCCCTTGAGGTGATATTAGTGAGGGATTAGCAGGGTTTAGGGGAGGAGAAACAATAAGTTGTTTATTAAGATCTTTTAATTTTATGTATTCATTAAAATATATATTGATTTCATTTTTATCAAAATTGATGCTTTCATATGGAGGATTGGCGGTTACAAAGAGCGGCGCATCTTCATCTTTTGGACCACCACTTGGTCTTCCTTTTTTAGCACATTGCGAAAAAAATAAAATTAGGAAAGCAAATAAAAGAAAGTGTATTTTTCTCAAGAGATGATATTTTATTACAAATAAACAATATATTTTTTGGAATGTAATGTCAGAATTTTGTTATTTTTTTATTCAGTTAATGCAATCGTAGCGATGCTAATTTTTATATTTTCTGCTTTTAATAATTCTTTACAACAAGCTTCAAGAGTAGCGCCAGTAGTTACTACATCGTCAATTAAAAGAATATGTTTATTTTCTAATAGTGCAGTATTCGTAATACTAAAATTAGTCATGAGGTTTTTAAATCTTTCTACTCTGTTTTTAAAAGTCTGAGTTTTTGTGGTAGAACTTCTTATCAACACATTTTCAAGGTACTTTGTATTTAAGATAGTACTTAAACTTTCACCAAACTTAGTCAACTGATTGTAGCCCCTTTTTTGCTGTTTTTTAATGTTAAGGGGTACAGGTAATATATAGTCCAACTCCATAAACTTTGAGCTTTGAAGCAATCTCTCCCCAAACCATCTTCCTAAAAACACACCAACTTCTTGATTGTTCTTATATTTTAATTCATGAATAAGTTTTTTTGTTTTTCCACTAGGATGATAATATAAAAATGAAGCCCCTTTTTCAATAAGAACTCTACCTTCAAA
>JABAZK010000106.1 GCA_018608485.1 Flavobacteriaceae bacterium
TTCCGTCATTGCTTCTCAGAAATTCGGTTCAAATTGTATCTCACAAACAGGTTAAACAGTTACAAAACTTAGATGTTTCTTTTGAAGAAATGTTTTTAAGACAGCATTTGTTAATTGCAAAAAAAATAAAAGAGAAATCGGATATTAAATTTAATTTTGAAGATGCAACAGAACTGCTTACCCAACAGTTTTTAGCATTAAGAAGAGTTGCTAATGAAACAGATAGTTCATTTATTGGAGCTGTTGATGCTCAACAAAGAAAACAATTAAAAGGTTTAAATAATTTAGAAAAAAGATTGCTTCGTGCAGAGAAAAGAAAGCACTTTCTTTTAACTAATAGGATTAAATCATTGCAAGACCAATTACTTCCCAATAAAACTCTAGAGGAACGTCATCGTAATTTTTCTGATTATTATTTAATCTATGGTCAAGAATTAATTATCTCATTAAAAGAATCACTAAAACCACTTCAACAAGCATTTACTATTTTGGAACTCTAAATGAAACTTAAGCCGGGATTGCATCCTAGAAATAAGCATAAAAATGGTTATGACTTTGATGTTTTAACCCAACACAATAAAAATTTAATCCCTTTTGTTACTAAAAATGATTATGGAAACCTTACTATAGATTTTTCTAATCCTAAAGCGGTAAAAGAATTAAATCTTACTTTATTGCAGGCCTATTATGGAATAGATAAATGGATCTTTCCAGATGAAAATTTATGTCCTCCAATACCAGGTCGAGTAGATTATATTCATTATGTTTCTGATTTGTTATCGGATTCTAAAATTTTAGACAAAATATCTGTTTTAGATATTGGTACTGGTGCAACTTGTATTTATCCTTTACTTGGTGTTAAGGAGTATGATTGGAATTTTATTGCAACAGACATAGAATTAGACTCCTTAGATACTGCTCAAGATATTATAGATGATAACAATCTAAGTGATAAGATTATTTTGAGACAACAGTTTAATGAAGAAAATATTTTAGAAGGAATAATTGAAAAAGGAGATTCTTTTTCCGCAGTTATTTGTAACCCACCTTTTTATAAATCTGAAAAAGAGGCTAGGGGAGCAAATACAAGAAAAAATAGAAACTTAGGAACAAATACTGTTCGTAATTTTTCTGGTAATAATAATGAATTATGGTATCCTGGTGGAGAAAAAGCTTTTTTGCATAACTATCTGTATCAGAGTTCATTATTTAAAAATAGTAGCCTCTGGTTTACAAGTTTAGTTTCAAAAAAGGATACTATTGAAAGTCTTCAGAAATCTGGAGTTAAACTTAATGTAAAAACAATGAAAATAATTCCTATGCATCAAGGAAATAAAGTTACTCGAATAATAGCTTGGCAATTTAAAAATATTATTTAAGTAAAAACTATATCATTGATTTTTTGATTTTTGCAAATAAAGGCTAATATCCCATAAACTATCATGTGAACAAAAACTAAACACATGAAGGCATAAAGAGGAACGCCAAATAGTTGATACGGCCAATAGTATGTCCAAACACCTAGATTAATTGTAATAATTTCACCAAAAGCTGGAACCAGAAGTGAAAGCCAAAAAGCTATAATTAGTTTATTTTTAATTGTTTTGTATTTTAAGTAAGGAATCAATCTAGATTCAATACTATACAAGAAATAAAATGCTAACATCCAAGCAAAAGGAAGCCATAAAGGGAGTTCCCTAGATACTTTGTGGTATTCCCAATAAGCATTACTAACACCCCAATTTTCTCCAATCATTCCAGCTAAACCGGTTAAGGACATTCCGTACAACAAAATCCAATTTTTAATTTTAGATATGATTACATTTTTATAGACAACATGGATTATTTTTATGAGTAAAATTAGTGCAATAAACAAATCATACGATTTAAGAAGTCCTATTAATAGCCCAGCTATGCATAACTTTATAAAAGTCTTTAAAATTTCTATGAGAAAGTTGTTGTAATTAATTATCAAGGAGTAATCTATTTAAAATCAGATTATAAAAATACAATTCTTAATCATCTGATAAAAGTATTTGTGTAATCTGTAGGGTCATAAAAGTCAAAAACCAAAGCTAGGCTTTGGTTTAGGGGTAATTTCTTTTTTCATACAATAATTCCCGCAAAATACAAATGTTGAAATGTATTTTTAATTTATATTGATATAAAATAAGTTGCAAAAACAATGCCATAAATTGTAAGCTTTATTTTTAAAACTCTTGGGATTTGTTTTATTATTGTAACTGCTTATAAATGAATAACTTCGTCGTAGGCATCTGCTACAGCTTCCATTACTGCCTCGCTCATAGTAGGATGAGGGTGAATGGTTTTTAAAACTTCGTGCCCTGTAGTTTCTAACTTTCTTCCTAATACCGCCTCTGCAATCATATCTGTTACTCCAGCTCCTATCATGTGGCAACCTAACCATTCACCATATTTTGCATCAAAAATTACTTTTACAAAACCATCTGGTGTTCCAGCTGCAGTTGCTTTTCCTGAGGCAGAAAAAGGAAATTTACCAACCTTTATTTCATATCCTTGATCTTTAGCTTGGTCTTCAGTAAGTCCAACAGAAGCAATTTCAGGACTCGCATAGGTACATCCAGGAATATTTCCATAGTCTATTTTTTCAGAATGTAAACCAGCTATTTTTTCTACACATGTAATTCCTTCAGCTGAGGCAACATGAGCCAAGGCTGGACCGGGAACTACATCTCCAATAGCATAATATCCTGGAATATTAGTTTGATACCAGTCATTTACTAATATTTTGTCTCTGTCTGTAATGATCCCTACATCTTCTAATCCAATATTTTCTATATTAGTTTTTATACCTACGGCAGATAAAACAATATCAGCTTCTAAAATTTCTTCACCTTTTTTAGTTTTAACAGTAGCCTTTATTCCTTTTCCAGAAGTATCTACAGATTCTACGGAAGCATTTGTCATGACTTTAATACCCGCTTTTTTAAAGGATCGTTCAAATTGTTTAGAAACATCTTTGTCTTCTAGTGGAACAAGATTTGGTAAATACTCAACTATAGTTACTTTAGTTCCCATAGCATTGTAAAAATGCGCAAATTCAACTCCAATAGCACCAGAACCAACAACTATCATAGATGATGGTTGTGAAGCTAAAGTCATTGCTTTTCTGTATCCAATTACTTTTTCACCATCTTGTGGTAAGTTAGGTAATTCTCTAGATCTAGCTCCAGTAGCAATAATAATATGATCGGCACTGTATTCTTTTACCTTTCCGTCTTCGCTGGTTACAGCAACTTTTTTACCTGTCTTAACTTTGCCAAACCCGTCTATAATATCTATTTTATTCTTTTTCATTAAGAATTGAACACCTTTGCTCATTCCATTGGCTATATTTCTACTTCTAGATACTACTGCGTTAAAATCTTTATCAATTGATTCTGCTTTCAAACCATATTGGTCTACGTGCTTAAGGTAATCATATACCTGTGCACTTTTTAATAAAGCTTTTGTAGGAATACACCCCCAGTTTAAACAAACACCTCCTAGACTTTCTTTTTCTACAACAGCTGTTTTAAAGCCTAGTTGAGAAGCTCTAATGGCAGTGACATATCCTCCAGGACCACTTCCAACAATGATGATATCATATTTCATTTTTTTACTTTTTAAGAATGTTTACGCGGAGTTTTATCAGTTTTAAAATTTTATTGAGATGTCTTTAACTCCCTACAGACACCATATATTACATTCTATTAGGTACATCTATGCCCAATAAACTGAATGCAGATTTTATAATTTCAGCAACTTTACTCGCCAATTGAACTCGTATTGTTTTTTTTGTTTCATCTGTTTCTCCTAATATGGATACATTTTGATAGAAGGAATTAAATTCTTTTACCAAGTCATATGTGTAATTAGCAATAAGTGCAGGTGAAAAGTTTTTTGCTGCTTGTTGAATTATATCTGGATATAATTCTATTTGTTTAATTAATTCTTTTTCTTTTGTATGTAAAGACACACCAGCAATATCTACTGGTTCATCATATTTAAAAGAAGCTTTCCGAAGAATTGATTGTATTCTTGCGTATGTGTATTGAATAAACGGACCCGTATTCCCTTGGAAATCTACAGAAGATTTGGGGTCAAATAATATGCGCTTCTTTGGATCTACCTTTAAAATAAAATATTTAAGTGCACCTAGCCCAATCATTCGATATAAGTCTATTTTTTCGTCATCTGAATACCCATCTAACTTTCCTAATTCTTGAGAAATATTTTTTGCAGTATCTGTCATTTCTTGCATTAGCTCATCAGCATCCACTACTGTTCCCTCTCTAGATTTCATTTTCCCTGAGGGTAAATCTACCATACCATAACTTAAATGATATAATTGTGCTGCCCATGAAAACCCTAATTTTTTTAAAATTAAAAATAAGACTTTGAAATGATAGTCTTGTTCATTTCCAACTGTATAAACCATTCCATTGATGTCTGAATGATCTTTGACACGTTGGATGGCAGTTCCAATATCTTGTGTCATATAAACAGCTGTACCGTCTGATCTAAGTACGAGCTTTTCATCTAATCCTTCGTCAGTTAAATCACACCAAACAGATCCATCGTCTTTTTTAAAGAATACTTCACGAGTTAATCCATCTTCAATAACATCTTTGCCTAATAAATAAGTATCACTTTCGTAATATAAAGTATCAAAATTTACCCCTAAATTTTGGTAAGTAATTTTAAAACCATCATACACCCATTCATTCATCATTTTCCATAGAGCAACAGTTTCTGGATCTCCTGCCTCCCATTTTAACAACATCTTTTGAGCTTCAATTAGAATAGGCGCTTGTTTTTTTGCTTCTTCTTCAGATAGTCCATCAGATATTAGGTTGTTAATCTCTTTTTTATAGATATCATTAAATTTCACATAATAGAACCCAACAAAACTATCTCCCTTCATTCCTTTTGATTCTGGGGTCTCTGAGTTTCCATACTTTTTCCACGCTAACATGGACTTGCAAATGTGGATACCACGATCATTGATTATCTGAGTTTTATAAACTTTGTTTCCGGAGGCTTTTAAAATTTCAGCTACTGAATACCCTAGTAAATTATTTCTTACGTGCCCCAAGTGAAGTGGCTTATTGGTGTTAGGTGAAGAATATTCAACCATAACAACATTTTTAGAGTCGGAGCAAAGGCCATAAGATTCTTGATTGAAAGTAGTGTAAAAAGACTGAAGATAAAAACGATCGTCTATGACTAAATTTAAAAATCCTTTAACTACATTATAGGAAACAACTTCTTCAATGTTTTCAACTAGATACTTTCCAATACTTCCACCTATTTGAACTGGGTTTCCTTTCTTATACCTAAGCATAGGAAAGATAACAATAGTAATATCTCCTTCAAAATCTTTTCGCGTAGCCTGAAATTCAACCGATGGGATTGTAGTTTCAAAAAGTATTATAAAACCTTCTTTTACTTTGGTCTCTAAAAGGGTTTGAATATTCATTGAGTATCTTAAATTGAAGTGCAAAATTACATATTTTATTTGTTTTTATGATGGATGTTTAAGTAGATTTTATTGGTACTTTTGCATAGCTACAGCTAATTTAAAAGATATCAAACTAGAGAAGAAGCAAGCTTTGAGTACAAAAGCAGAAAAGTTTAGTTTTACAAAATGGAAAAAAGATTAAAACAGTTAACCAAATTGTCCAAGGAAACCATGCCTGAGACTCTGAAGTATTTTAAAATGCTTAAGAAAAGAACACCTAAGAATCTAGATCTAGTAATGAAAAATCTTCATGAGGAAGAATTCAAAAAAACTGATTGTTTGTCTTGTGGAAATTGTTGTAAAACAACCAGCCCAATATTTATAGAAAAAGATATTCAACGAATTTCTAAATATCTAAAAATCAAAGAACATGTTTTTATAGATAAATACCTCGTTAGAGATCAAGATGATTTTATGGTTTTAAAAACTGCTCCGTGCTCTTTTTTTGATGAATCTGACAATTCGTGTTTTATTTACAATGTTAGACCCAAAGCATGTTCTGAATATCCTCATACAGATAGAAAGAAATTCATTCAGATTACAGACTTAACTGCTGCTAATACTGAGGTTTGTCCTGCTGCATTTTCAATTATAGAAAAATTAAAAAAGCATATTCCACTTCAGTATAATAAAAAAGTTAGAAGAAGCTAAGTATTCTAGAAGATGAGTTATTGATTTTTGTAGATTATTTAGTATCGATTAATTTTTAAAAAAAACTTGTATTTTAGTACAAAATAAAAATCATGTCAGATATATTGAATTATTTTGAGACCATTCCTTCTTTGCATAGAAGTTTGATTCTAGTTGGTGGAATTACTTTTTTTTGGCTTTTAGAAGGCGTATTACCTTTATTTAATTTCAATTATAAAAAATGGAAACACGCTTTCCCTAATTTATTTTTTACAGCCACGACTATCATTATAAATTTTTCTTTGGCTTTTTTACTCTTAAATACAGCAGATTGGGTTCAAGTTAATAATTTTGGTATTATTAATTGGTTACCCGAGATGCCACTATGGCTTTATGTATTATTAGGGATACTTTTGCTTGATTTTTTTGGCGCCTATTTAGCACATTTTACAGAACACAAAATTAAACCTTTGTGGATGATTCATTTAGTTCATCATTCAGATCATAAAGTAGATACCACTACCGCTAACAGACATCATCCATTAGAAAGTGTGATTCGTTTTACATTTACGCTGCTAGGTGTTTTAGTAGTAGGGACTCCTATCGCCATTGTGATGATTTATCAATCGATGTCTTTAATTTTTACTCAGTTTACACATGCAAATATTAAAATTTCAAAATCGTTAGATAAACTACTAAGTTATGTGATTGTTTCTCCAGATATGCATAAAGTTCATCATCACAACCTATTACCCTACACAGATGCTAATTATGGAAATATTTTTTCAATTTGGGATCGTTTATTGGGTACTTATATGCATTTAGATAGAGATAAAATTGTGTATGGTGTAGATACTTTTCCTAATGAAGCAATCAATTCGTCTTTAAAAGAATTATTAAAACAACCTTTTCAGAAGTATAAAAAACCAACCAATTCTGCTGATTTGGTAAAATAGGTTATTGATAAATCAAATATTTATTTCTAACAATCTTAAACTCATCGATGCCTTTCTTCCAGGAAGCTCTAATAACAGACTCTGAAGCTTCTTTTTCTAGTTGAGTTTGTAAGGATTTTGTTCCAGCTAATTTTGTGAAAAAAGAATTAAAAAAACTTTTAGTTCTATTTTGTTTGTAGGCTTTAATCAACCAACTTAGATTGATGTTGCTTAGTTTGTTTACTTTTCTCAAATCTTCACCATATGATATTGCATGAGCATGTTTTGGGTATTTTGAACCTTCATTTGGAACAGCAGTAAACGTAAATTTACTTTTTTTGTTTAAAAAAGGTGAACCATAAATTTGAAATTGCATATCTGTTCCACGACCAGCACTAACGTTAGTTCCCTCAAAAAAACATAAACTAGGGTATAAATTAATAGACTTCTCATTAGGAAGGTTAGGTGAAGGTTTAATAGGTAATATATATTCTGAATTGTGAGTGTAGTTTTTTAATTTAATTACTGTTAAAGCCACCTTAACACCGTCTTTTAACCATTTTTCTCCATTAATCATTTGACCATATTCACCAATTGTCATTCCATAAACAACAGGAACAGGGTGCATTCCTACAAAACTTTTGTGATCAGTTTCTAAAACAGGACCATCTATATAATGTCCATTAGGGTTTGGTCTATCTAACAATATTAATGGGATATTTAGTTCTGCACAAGCCTCCATTACATAATGTAAAGTAGAGATGTAGGTATAAAATCTAGCACCTACATCTTGAATATCAAAGATTACTAGATTAATTCCTTTTAATTGATCTTTAGTAGGTTTTTTATTTTTTCCGTATAAAGAAATAATTGGAAGTTTTGTTTTTATATCTACTCCATCCTCTATAGACTCTCCCGCATCTGCCTTACCTCTAAAACCATGTTCTGGAGCAAATACTTTTTTTATATTTAAATCTAAAGAAACTAGGCTATCTACTAAGTGGGTAGTTTTTTTTCTATCATAAATAACTGAGGTTTGATTTGCAACAATCGCAATTTTTTTTCCTTTTAATTTTGGTAAATATGAGCCAATTTGATCTGCACCAGTTTGTATATAATGCATAGATTCCTGTTCTTGACCGGAGGAAACGATTGTTGAACTAATTACTAGAAGAATAAATAAATATGTATTTTTACGTATAGTTAAAATCATAGCATTGAATTACGAATTTTTTTTGGCGAAACGCATTATCTCTAGCAAAGAGTATAAAAATAGTATTTCATCTCCAATAATAAAAATAGCTATCATGGCAATTTCATTAGGAATGATAGTTATGTTAATTGCAATAGCAACAGGAGACGGTCTTCGAGAAAAAATTAGAAGTAAAATTTCTGGTTTTAAAGGACATGTTCAAATTACAAATTATGATGCGAATAATTCTGATGGCTCTGTCATTCCTATTGATAAAAATCAAAAATTTTACCCAAGTTTTTCAAATATAGAGGGAATAAAAAACGTTCAAGTTTATGCCAATCAAGTTGGATTAATTAGAACAAAAACAGATTTTGAGGGAATAATTTTTAAAGGAGTTTCCTCAGATTATGATTGGACTTTTTTTAAGGAATATTTAATTTCAGGAAATCTTCCAAACTTTAATCAAAAAAGAACAAGAGATATTCTATTGTCCTCAACAGTCGTCAATAGATTAAAATTACAATTAAATGATACCATTAATGCAACTTTCTTTAAAAGCAATACGAATAAATTGCCTTCAAATAGAAAATTAGTTATTGTAGGTATTTATGATACTGGTTTTTTGGAATTTGATAAAAATATGATGATTGGAGATATTAGACAAGTTCAAAGATTAAATAAATGGAAATCAAATGAGGTTGGAGGGTTTGAAATTATTTTAGAAAATTTTGATGATTTAAGTTTAAAAGGGAATGAAATTTATAGAGAGATAGATTCAACTTTAGATGCTACCACTATAGCTGCAAAATACCCTGCTCTTTTTGAATGGATAGAACTTTTTGATAATAACACATGGTTTATCATAGTAATTATGATCTTAGTAGCAGGTATAAATATGATTACTGCACTTTTAGTATTGATTTTAGAGCGAATACCTATGGTAGGTGTTTTGAAGTCTCTGGGGAGTTCTAATTGGAGTATACGAAAGATTTTTTTATACAATGCCTCTTATTTAATTTTTATTGGATTATTTTGGGGAAATTTAGCAGGTTTAACCTTGCTTTTTATTCAGAAATACGGAGGATTTATTACTCTAGATCCTGCAACATATTATGTTTCAGAGGTCCCCGTTAGTATCAATTTGTTATCTATAGTTTTATTAAATATAGGGACCTTAATAGTGTGTTTTGTTATGTTAATTATTCCTTCCATTATTATAACAAAGATTGAGCCTTCTAAATCTATCAAATTTGCTTAATAATCTACTTCTGAAAACACCTGTCCCAAGAAGGTTATCTCTAAAATATTTTGTTCCTTTACATCATAATTTATAATTAAATGCAATACGCTAATAATATTTTAGAAACTATTGGAAATACTCCATTAGTTAAGTTAAATCATTTAACAAAAGATTTACCATGTTTAGTGCTTTCAAAATATGAAACTTTTAATCCAGGAAATTCTGTAAAAGATAGAATGGCATTACAAATGATTGAAGATGCAGAAGCAGATGGACGTTTAAAGCCAGGAGGAACTATTATTGAGGGTACATCAGGGAATACAGGTATGGGATTAGCATTGGCAGCTGTAATTAAAGGATATAAGTGTATTTTTGTAATGGCAGATAAACAATCTAAAGAAAAAGTTGATATTCTCAGAGCAGTAGGAGCAGAGGTAGTAGTTTGCCCAACTGATGTTGAGCCAGATGACCCCAAATCTTATTATTCAGTGTCTAAAAAATTAGGAAAAGAAACCCCTAATTCATGGTACGTAAACCAATATGATAATCCAAGTAATTGTAAAGCACATTTTAAAAGCACTGGTCCAGAAATATGGGAACAAACCAGTGGTAAAATAACTCATTTTGTTGTAGGAGTTGGAACAGGTGGAACTATTTCCGGTGTTGGTAGCTACTTGAAAATGATGAATCCCAGCATCAAAATTTGGGGAATAGACACCTATGGATCTGTTTTTAAAAAATATCATGAAACTGGTGTTTTTGATGAAAATGAGATTTATCCCTATGTTACCGAAGGAATCGGAGAAGATATCTTGCCACTTAATGTAAACTTTTCTTTGATTGATGGATTTACTAAAGTAACTGATAAAGATGCAGCAATTTATACTCAAAGACTTGCAAAAGAAGAAGGAATGTTTTTAGGGAATTCTGCAGGAGCAGCTATTAAAGGTCTCCTACAATTAAAAGAACATTTTACAAAAGATGATGTGGTAGTGGTTTTGTTTCATGATCATGGAAGCAGATATGTTGGAAAAATGTTTAATGATGATTGGATGCGTGAACAGGGGTTTATTTAGGATATTTTTTAAATTATTTCACTTGTTACGAACTTAGAGTGTCAGACCTTGTCCATGAAGTTATTAAAATAACAAACTATTGATAAATAGTACCTTAGTAATTTAATTTATAAAATTAAAAAACCATCTCCTAGGAGATGGTTTTGTAGTTAAAACTAATTCAAATCACTTTAAAAAATCAAATAATCAAATTTTTAAAATATATTTCAACTACTGTGCCAGAATTAGTTATTAAGATTTTTTAGTTTTAAAAAAATATAATTTTCACAATTAATTAACTTTATAGGTTAATTTTTACAAAAAAAAATCTGAGGATGTTACTGCTTCTTCGATTACTTTGCGTGCTTGTGAGCCTTGTAAGAAGAACGAACTAATGCACCACTTTCTACATACATAAAACCCATTTCTAGGCCTAAAGTTTCATATTTTTTAAACTGACTAGGAGTAATAAATTCTTTAACTGGTAGGTGTTTTTTTGTAGGTTGTAAGTACTGACCAATTGTTAAAACATCTAATCCAACCCCTTGAAGATCTTTCATTGTTTGAATGACTTCTTCCTCTGTTTCTCCCAATCCCAACATTAATCCTGTTTTGGTTCTCATTCCTTTTGCTTTCAGATATTTAAGAACCCCTATACTTCTATCATATTTGGCTTGAATACGAACTTCTCTAGTGAGTCTTCTTACAGTCTCCATGTTGTGAGAAACCACTTCTGGATGTACTTCTATAATTCGATCTATCTGTGCGGTTTTACCTTGAAAATCCGGAATCAATGTTTCTAGAGTTGTATTGGGATTAGATCTGCGTATGGCCTCTACTGTTTCTGCCCAAATAATTGAACCTCCATCTTTTAAATCATCTCTATCTACTGAGGTAATTACTGCATGTTTAATATTCATAAGTTTAATTGACCTAGCCACTTTCTCTGGCTCATCCCATTCCACTGTTTCTGGTCGTCCTGTTTTAACACCGCAAAAACCACAAGAGCGTGTGCAAATGTTTCCTAAAATCATAAATGTAGCAGTACCTTCACCCCAACATTCACCCATATTTGGACAACTTCCACTAGTGCATATGGTGTTTAATTTATACTTATCTACAAGTCCTCTAAGTTCAGTGTATTTTTTACCTACCGGTAACTTTACGCGCAACCAATCTGGTTTTTTTTCACGTTTAGGAAGAACAGCTGTATCGTTTACCATTTGCAATTAATAATTTTCGCAAAGTTACGAAGAAAACAATTAAAAATTCAATAAGAACCACGCACTAAATACAATTAAAAAAATAATTCCACAGACACTTAATATCTTTAGATATAAAGAGGGTTGGTGTTTTTTTGGTGTGTGTTTTCCACTAATTAAAATAAAGTTTAAAATTGCATAAAAAGGGGCTGTAAGAAAAGAAAGTATAGTTGCTATTTTTACCATTAAACCCATGTTATCTCTGAAGTATCTCAAGATGATGAAGGTTCCTATCCCTAAAAGAATAATCCAAAACCAATAGCCTAATTTTATTTTTTCAGAAAACAATAAATCATTGGCTTTAGACATTGTTCTTGGTGAAGCATCTAGGGTAGTAATGGTAGTGCTAAACATGGTTGTAAATGCTGCTATGGAAATAAATATATAAGTAAATTTACCTAAGTTTTGTGTATATAGTGCTATTAATTGACTAGCAAAAACATCTCCTTTGGTAGAGAAACTTTTACCAGAATTATACATTACCAAAGCGCCTAAAATTACAAAACATACAGCTAGGAATATGGTTCCAACATAACCAACATTAAAATCGAAAATGGCTTGTTTAGTTGTTGTTGTTTTTAATGTTGCTTTATCTTTTTCTAAGGACCATATAGATTGCCATATAGAAACATCTAAAGGTGCTGGCATCCATCCTAAAAATGCAATTAAAAAAGTAATTTCAATAGTATCTTTCGGAAATACTTGAGTAAATGTAAACGCCTGGTTATTTTTCATGAGGGCCACACTAACTGCGATAAGAGTACAAATAGTTAAAACCAAAATAACGTATTTCATTAAGCTATCTAAAAGTTTATATTTACCAATAAGTAATAAAGAAATACTAAGAATTGTAATTAATATAGACCAAGTAGCCATATCAAATAAACCAAAAAGATTAACGGCTAATCCTGCAGTAACTATGGTAACAGCAGCTTGTATAATAAACATAGTAACAAAACTTATGCTATAACTAACTACTAAAATACCTTTTCCTAGTTTTTTATAACCATCTAATAATGTCTCTCCCGTTGCAGCAGCATAACGAGGTCCAAATTGGAAAAAAGGATATTTAAAAAGAGCAGCAATTAATAGTGCCCATAATAAACCAAAACCAAAATCGGCACCAGCTCTAGTTGATTGAACCAAGTGAGATACTCCTACAGCAGCTCCAGCAAAAAGTAATCCTGGCCCTAAAGATTTAAACATCAATTTTTTCATTAAGATTTGTTTATAATCTCTGCTAATATTTTTTTCGCTCTTAAAAGTTTTATTTTTACGTTATTCATTGGCTCATTAATTTCATCAGAAATTTCTTTATAACTCAATTCTTTGAAATAACGTAAATGAATGACTTCTTGATATTTTGGTTTCAACTGTTTGATGTCTAATAATAATTTTGCTAAATTTTGTTCCATGATGATTTTATCTTCTGGAGTTGGGTTATCATCAATAATTTTATAAGCCTCTGCTTCCTGACTTTGAGAAGAGGATAGATTAATGGAGGTTTTGTTTTTTCTTATGAAATCTATATGTATATTTTTTGAAATTGTAATCAGCCAGGTTTTAAATTGATATTTTTCATTAAAAGTATTGATTTTATCAAAAGCTTTCGAAAAAGATTGAATAGTAATATCTTCAGCGTCATTCTCGTTTTTTGTTCTTTTTAGCTGGTAATTGTAGACATCTGACCAGAAATAGTGTAACAAAAAGTTAAAAGAAACTTGGTTTCCTTCTTTTGCTTTTTGAATGTTAGCAATTAAAATTTCCTTTGTTATTTTCAATGCCTAAAATTAAATAGAGTTTGTCATAAATATAGCAAATTGGAATAAAACTAAATAAATAATCAAGTTGAATTGCTGCAGTAGCTATAAAATACAGGTTAAAGTAGGAAAGACATCAGTCTTTAATTATGAGAAGGTTCGGCACAATCTTGAAACTGATCGGGTGTTTTCCCGCAAAAACCACATGCTTCACCATCTTTATTTAATACTGGATTTTGACTCGCACAAGTTCCAGCAAATTCACCATCTTTTTTTGCCCAAATTTTTATAGCTATACCAGCAACACCTAATGCTAATAATCCAATGGTTAATAAAATAAGTTTCATAGTAAAATGTTTTATTGTACAAATATACTCTTTCTTAGAGAGAAAATAGTTTTGCTTCGTACCAATATTAAGTTGGATTTTTACTTAAACCAACTGAAATAACTAATTTTATTATGAATTATTTAATAATATTTACTTCAATTTCTAGTTTAATTTCAAAAGTGTCTAAAATTGTTTTTTGAATTTTCTTTGCAAGACTTAAGATGTCATTTCCTTGGGCATTGTTATAATTTACTAAAACAAGAGCTTGTTTTTCATGAACCCCGCAGTCTCCGAATCGTTTTCCTTTAAAACCAACAGTTTCTATTAACCAACCCGCTGGTATTTTATATGAAAAAGTGCTAGCTGTGTTGTTGTTTGCTTCTGTTTTATAAAACGGAATAGTTGGATATTTTTCTTGCAGTTTTATAAATTTTTCAGAGGAAATAACTGGGTTTTTAAAAAAACTACCGCTATTTCCAATTTTTTTAGGATCTGGTAATTTAGATTTTCTGATGTATATCACTGCATCTGAAACATCTTTGATTGTTGGATTGATAATGTTCTTAGCGGTCAGTTGTTGTTCAATAGCTCCATAATTTGTATGTAATTGATGTTGCTTTTTGCTGAGTTTGAAGCTAACTGAAGTAATAACAACTTTATCTTTTAATTCATTTTTAAATATTGAATTTCTGTAATCAAAATTACATTCTTTGTTAGTAAATTGAAATTTTTTGGAATTATTGATGTATAAACCCTCTACTTTAGTAATTACATCTTTAACTTCAACACCATAAGCACCAATATTTTGAATTGGAGAAGTTCCTACATGTCCTGGTATTAAAGAAAGATTCTCTAAACCACCATAATTTTGAGAAATACACCATACTACAAATTCATGCCAATTTTCTCCTGAATTTACAGTTAAAAAAACTTCATTTTCATTTTCAAAATCAACAGAAATTCCCTTAATATTAATATATACAACAAGCTTATTGATGTTTTGAGTGAGAAGCATATTGCTACCTCCACTAAGCAAAAAAATATTTTTTTCTTGTGCTAAAATTTTTTGAAGATTGTATACACTATCTACACTAACAAACCTTTTAGCAAAAACATCTATTCCAAACGTATTGTAAGCTTTAAGAGATATGTTTTGTTGTATATTCAAGTTGTAAGTATTGTAAAAAAATAAATTAAGAATAACTAAATTGAGTTAGTTCAAACTTACATTTTTTATTTTTGATAACTTATCAATGCCATTTTTAAAATTTCTACACATCTAATTAATTCCTCTTTGTTTAAAACATATGCCAGACGAATTTGATTTTTACCCTCACCTTTAGTTGAGTAAAAGCCACTTGCTGGAGCAACCATTAAAGTTTCATGCTTATGATCAAATTTTTCTAACATCCATTGAGCAAAATGATCAGCATCATCGACTGGTAATTCAGCTACACAGTAGAATGCTCCTTTTGGGTTAGCAACTCTTACACCTTTTATTCGTTTTAATTCAGAAATTAGAATATTTCTTCTGGAAACATATTCTTTGGTAACTTTTTCAAAATAATTTTGAGGAGTATCAAGAGCAGCTTCACTAGCTAAAAGAGCATAAGTTGGCGGACTTAATCTAGCCTGAGAAAATTTAATAGTAGTATTCATTAATTCCTGATTCCTGGAAACTATACAGCCAATTCTAGCACCACACATACTATAACGCTTTGATACAGAGTCAATCATAATAGCATTTTCTTCTAAGCCAGGTTCAGACATTACAGAGTGATGTTGATGACCATCATAAGTAAATTCTCTGTAAACTTCATCGGCAATTAAGAATAAATCATATTTTAAAACAAGTTGTTTTAATTTTTGAATCTCATCTTTGCTGTAAAGATATCCTGTTGGATTTCCTGGATTACAAATTAAAATAGCCTTAGTTTTTGAAGTGATTAATTTCTCAAAGTCTTCAATACATGGTAATGCAAAGTTATCTTCAATTTTTGAAATTACTGGAACTACAGTAACACCGGAAGCAGTTGAGAATCCATTATAATTTGCATAAAACGGCTCCGGTATAATAATTTCATCTCCAGGGTCGGTAATACTACCAATGGTAAATAAAAGAGCTTCAGAACCCCCTGTAGTTACATTGATATTTGTAGCATTAATATTAATGTTATTCTTTTCATAGTATTTAGCAAGTTTTTCTCTATAATCTTCAGACCCTTCAGACCTAGCATAAGAGAGTACTTTTAATGTGTTTTCTTTTACTGCATCTAGAGCAACTTTAGGTGTTTCAATATCAGGTTGACCAATATTTAAATGATAAACTTTAGTACCGTTCTTTTTTGCTGCTTCTGCATATGGAACTAGTTTCCTTATAGGAGATTGTGGCATTAAAAGCCCTTTATTAGAAATTAATGGCATTTATAGTGGTAATTGAAATTCTTTTGCAAATTTGCAAAATATATTTAAGATAAATGTAAGTATTGTGTCAAGTCATTAATAAAATATGTTACAGTAAAAATATTTTTTCTTTTGGCATAATAAATGCGGTGTATTCCCTTTAAATTTTCCATGAAAAAAATAGTTCAAATTTATTTAATCTTATTTTTTGGTGTCTGTATTAATTTAAACAGTCAAAGCAAAGGGTTTCGTTTGATAGGTACTCAGAATTCTTATCAAGACATTAGTTTTCAATTCATTAATAATCTTATAGTAATTCCAATTCAAGTTAATGATAAAAAACTAAATTTCATTTTGGATTCAGGAGTTAGTAAAACCATAGTCTTTAATTCATCGAGGGTAGATACCATACTCTCAAATTTTCAAAACAAATATAAGCTTAAGGGATTGGGTAAAGGATTACCAGTAAATGCAATTATTTCTAAAAATAACCTTTTTAAAATTAATAACTTAATTGCTGTAAATAAGAATGTGTATGTTGTCTTAAGAGATGACTTTGATCTGTCATCAAAGATGGGAATTACTATTCATGGTGTTATTGGATATGATATTTTTTCTGATTTAATTTTAAGAATTAATTATAAGAGTAAAAAAATCCGTTTTTATAATCCCTCACAATACCAACAAAAAATATGCAGTAAATGTGAAGTACTGCCTATAACTATATTTCAAAAGAAACCATACATAGACCTATCTTTAAAATTAAATAATACTTCAAAAATAATTCCAATTAAAATGCTCATAGATTCTGGTGGCTCAGATGCTATTTGGTTATTTGAATACAGTAATGAGAACATTGTAACGCCAGAGAATTTTTTTACTGATTTCTTGGGTGTTGGGTTGAGTGGAACAGTATACGGTAAACGCAGTAGAATCTTTTCTTTAGGGTTAGGAAAATTTTTATTGAAAAAACCTACAGTTTCTTTTTTAGACACACTTTCAACAAAAGAAGCGAGAAGATTCAATAAAAGAAACGGAAGTATTGGAACTGGTATATTGAAACGATTTACTGTATGGTTTGATTATCCTAATAACCAATTAATGTTAAAAAAGAATAATTCTTTTAATGAGGAGTTTAATTATAACATGAGCGGTTTAGAGGTGGTTTATGATGGGAAGATTCTGGTAGAAGAATTATCAAGAAATTACAGTAGTGGAAGGGGAGAAACACCAGATCCAAATGGCAACAGAAAATATATTAGTTTAATTAAAAGTTATGAATATAAATTTAAACCTAACTATAGGATTAATGATGTGTTGAAGGGTTCTCCTGCAGATATAGCTGGAGTTATGAAAGACGATATTTTAATTAAAATAAACGGAAATCCTGCTTATAATTTTCAGTTACATGAAATAATTTCTATTTTTCATAAAAAGGAAAATAATTTAATTCGTTTGACTTTAATGAGAGATAATAAAAAAATTAAAATTCAATTTAATTTAAAAAAGATTATCTAATTATCTTCTGAAAGCATACTTTTTTTCTTTTCAGGCATAGAAATTCTTTCTACATATCCTTTAATCTTTATCATTTTTCTCTCTGTTTTAGCATTTGAGAAAATAGTAATGGCCTTAGAAAATCCTCCAATTCTTTTTGTATCATAAGAAACTTCAATTTTACCTTTTTCACCGGGCATTATGGGTTGGTCAGGCTTTTTTGGTACTGTACATCCACAAGAGGCTTGAACTCTAGTTATTATCAAAGGAGATTTTCCTGTATTGGTGAATTCAAATACACGAGTGCCATTTGAGCCCAATGAAATTTCACCATAATTTATAGTTTCTGTTAGAAATTTAAATACAGGTTTTAAATCATCAACTTCTTGAGCAAAAGAACTAATATTAAAAAATAAAAATGTAATAAGTATGTGAATGCTTTTCATAAGAATTTATTTTATAAATTAACTCTAACAAAATTAATCAAAAAAACTTCAACACACTTTTAAATACTTCAGATAATTGTACTTTTGTCAATTACTGGTTAAAATTATTAAAAGGTATGAATATTCCATCTAAATATGATGCAAGTTTAGTTGAAAGTAAATGGTACGACTACTGGATGAAAAACAATTATTTTCATTCAGAAGTTGATGAAAGGGAACCTTACACCATAGTTATTCCACCTCCAAATGTTACGGGTGTATTGCATATGGGACACATGCTTAATAATACCATACAAGACGTTTTAATAAGGCGTGCCCGTTTACTGGGAAAGAATGCTTGTTGGGTTCCTGGAACAGACCACGCCTCAATCGCTACAGAAGCAAAAGTAGTTGCAAAATTAAAAGAACAAGGAATTGATAAAAACGATCTCACTCGTGAAGAATTTCTTACACACGCTTGGCAATGGAAACATGAGTATGGAGGTATTATATTAGATCAGCTTAAGAAATTAGGAGCTTCATGTGATTGGGAAAGAACTGCTTTTACATTAGACAAAGAAATGTCAGAATCTGTTATTAAAGTGTTTGTAGATCTATATAACAAAGGTTTGATCTACAGAGGTTTTAGAATGGTAAATTGGGATCCTGAGGCAAAAACTACTCTATCTGACGAAGAAGTTATTCATGAAGAAAAACAAGGTAATTTATATTATTTAAATTATAATATAGAGGGAAGTGAAGATGCACTAACAATAGCAACTACACGTCCTGAAACAATTTTTGGTGATACAGCTATTTGTATCAATCCTTCAGATGAGCGTTTTAGTCATTTAAAAGGGAAAAAAGCAATAGTCCCTTTGTGTGGCCGTGTTATACCAATTATTGAAGATGAATATGTAGATGTTGAATTTGGTACAGGTTGCCTTAAAGTAACCCCAGCACATGACGAAAATGACAAAGTATTAGGAGATAAGCACGAATTAGATGTAATTGATATATTTAACGATGACGCTTCTTTGAATTCTTTTGGTTTACATTATGAAGGAAAAGATAGATTTGTAGTTAGAAAAGAAGTTGCAAAAGAATTAGAAGAAAAAGGACATTTGGTAAAAACAGAAATTCATACCAATAAAGTTGGGACCTCAGAAAGAACGAAAGCTGTTATAGAACCAAGGCTATCTGATCAATGGTTTTTAAAGATGGAGGATCTTGTAAAACCAGCTATTAATGCAGTTTTAGGAGAAAATCCTGATATAAACCTTTATCCAAAAAAGTTCGAAAACACTTACAGACATTGGATGGAAAATATTCGTGATTGGAATATTTCTCGTCAGTTGTGGTGGGGGCAACAAATTCCT
This sequence comes from Flavobacteriaceae bacterium, assembly GCA_018608485.1. Lineage (GTDB taxonomy): Bacteria > Bacteroidota > Bacteroidia > Flavobacteriales > Flavobacteriaceae > Polaribacter. The sequence continues at coordinate 19,656 of JABAZK010000106.1, forward strand.
GCCTATTTCTATGGAAAAGGAAAAAATGATTTTGTTGTAGCTGAAAGTAAAGAGGTTGCTTACGAATTAGCTAAGAAAGAATTAGCAAAATCATCTAATAATAATTCCTTTTCAATTGACGATTTACAACAAGATGAAGATGCTTTAGATACATGGTTTTCCTCTTGGTTATGGCCAATGTCGGTTTTTGATGGCGTAAGAAATCCTGAAAATAAAGAAATTAAATATTATTATCCCACAAATGATTTAGTAACTGGACCAGATATTTTATTTTTTTGGGTTGCTAGAATGATAGTAGCAGGTTATGAATATAAATCTGAAAAACCTTTTCAAAATGTTTATTTAACAGGTTTGGTTCGCGACAAACAAAGACGTAAAATGTCAAAATCATTAGGAAATTCTCCTGATGCTTTAAAACTGATAGATACATACGGAGCTGATGGAGTTAGAGTTGGTTTACTACTTAGTTCAGCAGCAGGGAATGATTTAATGTTCGATGAAGATTTATGTCAACAAGGAAAGCAATTTGCAAATAAAATTTGGAATGCATTTCGTTTGATCAAGGGTTGGGAAGTTGATGAAAGTTTAGTTCAACCATCTACATCAAAAATAGGCATTGCATGGTATGAAGCTAAATTTCAAAAAGCGTTGACAGAAATTGAAGATCATTTTTCTAAATATCGATTATCTGATGCTTTAATGACCATCTATAAATTAATTACAGATGCTTTTTCTTCATGGTTGCTAGAAATTGTAAAGCCTGCTTATAAACAACCAATAGACACCTATACCTTCAATGCAGTTATTAGAATTTTAGAAAACAACTTAAAAGTTTTACATCCATTTATGCCATTTCTAACTGAAGAAATTTGGCAATATATAGCTAAAAGAACCCCAGAAGAAGCATTAATCATTGAAAAATATCCAACACTTGAAGATTTTGATAAAGAAATTATTTTAAAATTTGGTTTTGTAATTGATGTTATATCTGGAATTAGAACTGTTAGAAAAAATAAAAATATTCCATTCAGAGATTCTTTAGAATTAAATGTTATCAATAGAGAAAAGTCCACCAATCAGTTTAATGACATTATTTCAAAGTTAACCAATACTACTAAAATAAAAGAGGTAACAGAAAAGGTAGAGGGTGCATCATTTAGAGTAAAGTCAAATGAATACTTTATTCCATTAGCTATTGATAACATAGATATACATGCTGAATTATCAAAGTTAAAAAGTGAGTTAAAAAGAGCTGAAGGTTTTTTGTTTGGCATTCAAAAGAAATTATCTAATAATAAGTTTGTTGAAAATGCTCCTGAACAAGTAATCTTTATGGAAAGAAAAAAAGAATCTGACACCTTAGCCAAAATCAAAACTATTACTTCAAGTATCCAAAACTTAAGTGATAATTAACATATATTTAATTTATTTTAGTAATAATTAACATATGTTTAATTTTTTATATTAAAAATATGTTAAAATTAAATAATTATTAAATAGTTGTTAAATTAAACTAATTTTCATCAAATTATTATTAACTAATTTTTGTAATTTTGAAAAATAATAAACATTTAAATTAAAACACGTGAAAACCCTCCCCAAACGTACATGTGCTATTGCTTTAACCATTCAAATACTAGGTGATAAATGGTCGCTTCTTATTTTGAGAGATATCATTTTGCACAAAAAATCCAGATTCAAAGAATTTAGAAATTCTAAAGAAAAAATTGCTACAAATGTTTTAACCAACAGGTTAAAAACACTTGTTAGTGAAGGGCTTATTTCAAAACTTGATCCTACAGGAACAAAAAAAAGTACTCGATACTTAGCAACCGACAAAGGAATTTCATCCTTACCTATAATTATTGAGATGTATTTGTTTTCTATACAGACTATAGATGAGTCTGTATTAGATGAGTCTCAAATAAATATTAAAAAACAAGCTTTATCCAACAGACAATTATTTGAAGAAACTAAGATTAACGAGTATTATAAATTCTCAAATCAACTTAAGGAAGATTTAATAATGTCAAAACTTTTAGTTGAGGTTAGTTAATATTTTCATTTATTACTCTCAAATTTAAATAAGAGCCTCTCGTAATACCGTTATAGGATGTTTAGCGTATCTGTTAGTACCATCTAAAATTTGATGACGACAGCTAGTCCCTGAAGCTATGATCTCTGTTTCTTTTGATGTATTTCTTATCTTGGGAAACAGAGTATCTTCGCCTACTTGCATACTTATTTTATAATGTTCTTTTTCATAACCAAAGGATCCAGCCATGCCACAGCATCCAGTATTCATTATAGTTGGCGAATAATTTTCAGGAATATTTAAAATCGAAAAAGTAGCGTGTGTAGTGGATAATGCTTTTTGATGACAATGACCATGAATTTTAATAGACTTTTTTTCAGTTGTAAATTGATTGGTTCTAATATTTCCTTTTTCAAATTCATTTTGTAAGAATTCTTCTATGGTAAATGTATTTTTAGCAATTATTTTTGCTGAATTTACATCATCAGCTAATCGAATATATTCATCTCTAAAAGTTAATATTGCAGATGGTTCAATACCTATAAGAGGTATTTTATTAGTAATTAAATCTTTAAATATTGATACATTTTTATTTGCTATAACTTTTGCTTCTTTCAAAAACCCCTTAGAAATAAAACTTCGTCCACTTTCTGGATGCTTTATAAAGGTAGGATTATAACCTAGTCTTTTTAAAACAATAATGGTATCTTTTCCAATTTCAGTATCATAAAAATTAGTAAATTCATCACAGAAAACATATATAATTTTTTTACTGCTAGAATGAGTCTGTTTATTATACCAGGATTTTAAGGTTTTGGATGTTAATTTAGGTACACTTCGTTTTAATGAAATACCCATAATAGATTTTGTTAAAAATGTATTTAAGACCAAATTGGTCAAACTTGGAAATAAACTACCGATTTTATTGTATTTGACATTATTTGCAAACATTGAATTTCTGAAAGAATAACCATTTTCTTCTTGGTATTGATATAAAAACTCACTTTTAAGTGCAGCTACATCAACATTACTTGGACATTCTGAGGCACAAGCCTTGCAACTTAAACAGAGATCAAAAACTTCCTTGAGTTCTTGATGATTAAATTTGTTAGACTTCTTTGAATTGGTTAAAAATTCACGCAATGTATTTGCTCTAGCACGCGTAGTGTCTTTTTCGTCTTTGGTTGCGCGGTAACTTGGACACATAGCACCACCAGCAGAGGCAGGTTTTCTACAGTCTCCAGAACCATTGCATTTTTCAGCTAATTTTAAAATTCCTTGATTGTCAGAGAAGTCTTGAATAGTTTTTACTTCAGGTTCTTTTCTGTCGATGCTATACCGAAGGCTTTTATCCATTGGAAAGGCATCTGTAATTTTTCCTTTGTTAAAAACATTATTTGGGTCAAAATATTTTTTGATACGTCTAAGTAATTGATAGTTTGTTTCTCCTATCATCAATGGAATAAATTCAGCACGAACAATTCCATCCCCGTGTTCACCACTAAAAGATCCTTGATATTTTTTTACTAGTAGAGCAGTTTCAGTAGTAATTTTTCTAAATAAAGAAACATCCTCAGATTTTTTTAAGTTTAATATTGGACGAAGATGTAATTCACCAGCTCCAGCATGTGCATAATAAACAGCCTTTTGCTGATACTTATCCATAATTTTAGTAAATTCATCAATATAATTTGGAAGATCGTTTAAATCAACAGCTGTGTCCTCTATACAAGCTACCGCTTTTTTATCACCAATAATATTTCCTAATAAACCCAGTCCAGCTTTTCTAAGATTAAACATACGTTTAATATTCTCACCGACTACTTTGGGGTGGTGATACCCATAATTGTTTTCGTTTAGATTAGAAATTAATTCATCAGCTTTTTTTTGGGCTTCCTCTTTGGTATCACCAGAAACCTCAAACATTAAAATTGCTTCAGGATCTCCTTCAATAAAAAATCGATTCTTAGCTTGTTCACGATTATTTTTGGTGCAATCTAATATTACTTTATCCATTAATTCACAAGCATATAACTCATGATTCATAGCTAAAACTGTTGCTTTAAGGCTTTCTTTAATACTTTCAAAATGAGAGGCAATAATTACACTTTCTTTAGGTTGTACAGTATCTAATTGTAATGTGATAGCTGTAGAAAAAACTAATGTACCTTCACTACCAGATAAAAGTTTTGCTATGTTTATGGAAGGATCTTTACCACCAAACAAATCGGAGTCAAGTAATTCATCTACAGCATAACCTGTATTTCTTCTATGAATACTAGGTTTTGGAAATTGGTTTTTAATTTCTTGTTGGACTAGTTCTTGTGAAAGTTCATTGTAAATAGAAGCATAAATGCTGCCCTCTAAAGATTTGATTTGGGTTTTTAATTTAAATTCTTTAGAAGTTAACTCTTTAAAGCTAACTAAAGACCCATCACTTAAAACACCATCTATCTGTAAAACTTTATCTCTAGTTACTCCATATCTAATAGAGGTGCTTCCAGAAGAATTATTACCAACCATTCCTCCAATCATACATCTATTGGATGTAGAAGTATTTGGGCCAAAAAAGAGCCCAAAAGGTTTTAAAAATAAATTGAGTTCGTCTCGTACTACTCCTGGTTCAACAGTAATTGTTTTATTGAGTTCATCAAAAGCTAAAATATTTGTAAAATATTTAGAAACATCAACTATAATTCCATCACCAACACACTGACCAGCTAATGATGTCCCTGCTGTTCTTGGTATTAAAGTCAAGTGATTAGATGTGGCAAATTCAATTAAAATCTGAAGATCTTTTTCATCTTTTGGATACGCAACAGCTAGTGGTATTTTTCGGTATACAGATGCGTCTGTTGCATAAAGAGCCTTGTGTAAATCATCATATACAAGTGATCCAGACAACTTATTTCCAATTTCTTCTAATTTATTTTTTTCTATCATATCCTACATTTGAACATTTTGGTCTTCTGGAAACAGTCTAGGAATATCATTTTATTTCCATCTAACATTCCACGCTAATCAATTTCTATGCCTCTAAAAATAGTAGAGACAGGTTCGTCATTTGGTTCATCTTAAAAAAGGTTTTCTCCAACTCTAGCATATGCTTCATCGCTAATTCACATTATGAAACAAATGGCGCAAAAAAAATGTATAGCTATATAAAATATTCTCTATCAGTTGATAATAAACTTTTCAATATAACTCAGTATCTTTTTATGGTGAGCACGGTAAATTATTATATATCAAAAATAAGAGTTTTGTTCCAAAAAAAAGTAAGATTTGATTTTAATATCTTTGTTAAAATTAAATCTAAATACTAATGAAAAATATAGTTCTCACCTATTTATTTTTATTAATTTCTTTTTCAACAACCTCTCAAGAATTAGATCTAAATTATTACATCCCCTCTAATCAAAATTATAATGATAAGATTCCTACTCCTAAGGAGATTATAGGTCATCAGATAGGAGAGTGGCATATTACTCATGATAAGCTAGTTGAGTATATGAAGATATTAGCTAAATCATCTGATCGTATTACTCTTGAAGATAGAGGAAAAACTTTTGAAGGAAGACCCTTATTATTGTTAACAATTACCTCTCCAAGTAATCACTCACGTATAAATGATATAAGACAAAGGCACATAGATGTAACCAATGACTCATCATTAGATGTAACCAGTGACCCAATTATAGTCTATCAGGGTTTTTCTATCCACGGAAATGAACCAAGTGGCTCTAATGCTGCTTTAGCTGTGGCATATTATCTAGCTGCTTCATCAAGTTTAGCTACTGAAGATTTGTTAAATAATACGGTAATTTTATTTGATCCCTCCTATAATCCAGACGGATTGCAACGCTTTGCTTATTGGGCAAATACAAACAAGAGTAAAAATATTAATCCAGATTCAAATGATAGAGAGTATTTTGAAGTTTGGCCAAGAGGTAGAACTAATCACTACTGGTTTGATATGAATAGGGATTGGCTACCAGTACAGTTGCCAGAATCTAGGGCTAGAATTGCATCATTTCACAAATGGTTACCCAATATATTAACAGATCATCATGAAATGGGATCTAATTCAACTTTCTTTTTTCAGCCAGGTATTCCAAGTAGAACACATCCCCTAACACCACAGCTAAATCAAGATTTAACAAGAGAGATCGCTACTTATCACGCAAAAGCATTAGATAAGATAGGTTCACAGTATTATTCAGAGGAAAGTTTTGATGATTTCTACTATGGAAAAGGATCTACATTTCCAGATATCAATGGAAGTATTGGTATTTTGTTTGAACAAGCAAGTTCTAGAGGTCATGCACAAGAAACATCTAATGGAGTTTTAACGTTTCCATTTACAATTAGAAATCAATATACTGCAGCGATGTCTACACTTGAAGCTGCAAAAAACATGCGTGTAAAAATATTAAAATATCAACAAGACTTTTATAAGAAAGCAAGGAATGAATCATCTAGAGCTAAAGCTATTGTTTTTGGAGATCATAAAGATGCTGCCAAAAGTTATCATTTAGCGGAGGTTTTAAAAAGACATCAAGTTACTATTCATGAAGTGAAGTCAGATTTTATCGAAGATGGTAAAAATTTTAGAAAAGGATATAGTTACGTTGTCCCAATGAATCAAAAAAACCAAAAATTGGTAAAGGCAATGTTTGATGAAAGAACTAGCTTTAAAGATAGTTTATTTTATGATGTTTCTGCGTGGACATTTAATCACTCATTTGGTGTAGATTATGCTGAAAATATTTCTTTAAATAATGCCGGGCCAGAAATTAAAACATTAAAAATAAATGAAGGTAGTGTTAGTGAAAAGAGCACTGTTGGATATCTGATGCCCTGGAATGAATATTATACACCCAAAGCGTTGAATGCAATATTGCAAAAAGGGATACGTGCAAAAGTATCTATGAAAAACTTTAATAATGGAGGTAATTCATACGATTATGGTACCATTCAAATACCTGTTCAAAACCAAAAGTTAGGTAGTCAAGAATTATACGATTTCTTAAAAACAGTTGCTAATGAAAGTCATTTAGAAATTAATGGCGTATCAACAGGTTTAAATAACGGGATAGATTTAGGAAGTAGTAACTTTAAGAATATTTCATTACCAAAAGTAGCCATGTTAGTTGGTAATGGAGTAAATGTGAGTGACCCTGGAGAAATTTGGCATTTATTTGATCAACGGTATGATATGCATGTTACGAAATTAGACATGATTTATTTTAATCGAATAGACATAAGTAAATACACAGTTATTATAGCCCCTAACAGTTGGGGTTTAGATAAGAAATCAATTGAAAAACTTCAAAAGTGGGTTCGTGATGGAGGTACTTTAATAGGATACCGAGGTGCAGCTAAATGGTTAAAATCCAATAAATTTATAAACTTAGAATTTGTAACCGCAAATATAGATACTGTTAAAGGTGTTTCTTTTGAAGCAAAATCTTTAAAAAATGGAGCACAAGTAATTGGAGGTGCTATTTTTGAGGCAAATGTAGATCGTTCTCATCCAATTAATTTTGGTTATAAGAATGATAAAATTGCTTTATTTAGAAATACAACTCTCTTCATGAAAGCAGATAAAAAAAGTTATAACAATCCTATTCAGTACACAAATAATCCTTTATTAAGTGGTTATATTTCAAAGGAAAATGCTAAAGCTATAAAAAATACAGTTCCTTTTAAAGTCCAAAGAATGGGTAGGGGAAGGGTTGTTGTATTTACTGATAACACAAATTTTAGAGCTTTTTGGTATGGTACTAATAAGTTATTAATGAACGCAATTTTCTTTGGTGATAAAATGTAAATAATTTGAAAGTCATGATTTTTTAGCAAAAGACTTCATGACTTTTTTGTTAGTCATAAAATGATTGTAACAAAATATAAAATTACACGTCTAATTAGAAATATATTTTAGAGTTTTATGAGTTTTTTTCGTGTATTATTAGCAATACTTTTTCCGCCTCTATCTATTATTGATAAAGGATGTGGGTCTTTTATTATTATATTTTTACTAACGCTATGTGGTTGGATACCAGGAGTAATCGGAGCACTTGTAATATTAAATAATCCGAAAAATTAAATAGCTAATCTTAACGAATCTGTTCTCCATTTTTAATTGGTTGTGATGTTTGTAAAAGAACAACATTACCATCGTTGTTGTATACACCTAAGATTAAACATTCACTCATAAAATTTGCAATCTGCCTAGGTTTAAAATTAACAACAGCACTTACTTGTTTATGTAATAATTCTTCTTTGGTGTATAGGTCTGTAATTTGTGCACTCGATTTTTTAATGCCAATAGCACCAAAGTCAACAACTAATTGATAAGCAGGTTTTCGTGCTTTTGGGAACTCATGTACTTCAATAATAGTTCCTATTCTAAGATCAACTTTTAGAAAGTCTTCAAATGATGTTTCTTCTGACACTTATTTATTTTTTAAAGAGATTTTTTTTACTACCCAAAGAGGCCCAATTAACAAAAATTGTAAGTCTTTTGCAAACGACGGTTTTTTGCCTTCAATATGGTGGCCATAAAATTGCCCAATCCAAGCTACAATAAATATGATTAATGATCCATATAATAAGTTTACAACAGAACCCAACCAAAAGTTTCCAATAATTGCCAAGCAAATAAAGAACAACATTTGAACAAAATACCAAAAGCCAAGGCGTACATAAAATAATAAAATAAAAATTGAAACAACTGCAGCCCAATTTTCTAATAACGGGTTATATAACCCAAAGGTGTTCTCTAGAAATGAAGTTGGAATACTCATTAGAAGACCTATAACGCTAAAAAAAATAGCAGGAACACATAGGTAATGAATAAATTGATTTGTTGAATTCTGATGACTTATAGCGTATTCATCAAACCATTGTTGTGCAGTTTTCATATTGGATATTGTTTCAATAAAGATAGTAAATATTTTATCTTCCTATATGACAATAAGCTAGTGTTGGACTTTTACTTTTTAGTATTTTTTTTAAGTTTTTTTAAATTCCTAAGTGAATTCCTGTTTTCCGGATTAATAGCCAAAGATTTTTGATAATATTCAATAGCTTTTAAAGTATCTTTTTCTTTTTTAAAAGCATCTCCCATACTATCGTATACATTGGATTTATTAGGATATAAAGCTATGTTTATTTTAAATAATTCTCTAGCTTCTAAAAATTTATTATCTCTTAGATATTCGTAGCCCATTCTATTTAGTCTGCTTTGGCTAATAACTGGATCTAATGAATCTTTTTCTTGTATTGAAATATAAGCATTTAAAGAGTTTTCAAATTCTTTATTTTTAAAGTATTCAAATGCTGTTTTTTCTCCTTGAGCTAGTTTTTTAAAATAAAATTTTTCTCCTTTGTGTTCTCTTTTTTCTGCAAGTTCTATATGTATTTCAGGTAACGAAATGAAAATTAATTTTTCATTCATTTCTTTCACATAAAATGAACTATCGTTTGCTTTTACAGGTGTCATATTTTTACCTCTCCAAGCTATTTTTAAAATATCATCAATAAAATAAACTTCTAATGTTTCATTTGAATTAAAAAGATACTTTCCTTTGGTACTATTTATAAATTCCTGTGAGTTTTTAGAATTATTACAGGAGGTTAGTAAAAATATTCCGATTAGGTAGAAAAAATATTTCATTAGAATAGGTATTGTTTTTTTATTAAACTTACACAATAATTTCATGTTTTATCTATAAGATAGTTTATTCTAACTTTTTGTTACAATTTTAACAAATAAATATTTTTCTTTTAAATAATCATAAAAAAATAAGTTCTTGAATTTTCAAGAACTTATTTTGTTTAGGAATTTTATAATTTATTTGACATCCATTAATTCAACATCAAAAATTAAAGTAGCATTTGGTGGGATAACTCCTCCAGCTCCACTTTCTCCATATGCTAAGTTAGATGGAATAACAAAACGGGCTTTGTCACCTACACTTAATAATAGAATTCCTTCGTCCCATCCAGCGATTACTTGACCAACTCCAACAGAAAAGTCTATGGGTTGTTTGCGTTTATAAGAGGAGTCAAAGACGGTTCCGTCTAGTAGTTGTCCTTTATAGTGAACTGAAACATTTGCACCTTTGGTTGCTTTTTTTCCTTCACCTATCTGTAAAATTTTATATCGTAAACCACTATTGGTTTCATCATATCCTTTGGCTACAGCATCAAGAATTTCTTGTTGTTTCTTCTTTTCTTCCTCTTCTCGTTTAGCTCTAGTTCCTTCAAAAGTTCTAAATGCTTCCACAGCATTAAATGCCTCTGCTTCAGTTCCTACGCGAACAATTTGTACAGACATTTCATCACCTTGTGTTACTGCATCTACAATATTTTGACCTTCTACAACATTTCCGAAAACGGTATGTTTTCCATCTAACCAAGGAGTTTCTATGTGCGTAATAAAAAATTGAGATCCATTGGTAGCTGGACCAGAATTAGCCATAGACAACTTTCCTGGACCATCATGTTTTAGGTCTGGATGAATTTCATCATCAAATTTATATCCTGGACCACCTGTACCTGTTCCAGATGGGCAACCTCCTTGAATCATGAAATCTGGAATTACCCTATGAAATTTTAAACCATCGTAGTAAGGATTGCCCTGCTCTTTGGCACTATTTTCAAGATTCCCTTCAGCCAAGGCAACAAAGTTTCCTACAGTTCCAGGAGTTTTTTTATATTCTAAATTAACTAAAATTTCCCCTTTTGGAGTTTTAAATTTTGCGTAGATTCCGTTATCCATAATTTATAATTTAATTTTTATTTTTCAATTGATGTTATTAATACTATTAGCTATGTTATTTTTTTGAATTTAAAATCGATAAACCATAAGTCAAGCCAATATTTATATTTGATGAGTTTACATTTCCATAAGGGGAAACTATTTGACCTCCAGCTATGTTTACTGTGAAATCATCATTGATGTGATAATTTAGACCTGCAGTGGGCCTAACCAATATACCTTCTCCAGAATCTACTCTTCCTCCACCTGCAACACCAAAACCAATCTCTAAAAAGGTAGAAAATTTTCTATTTAAAAAACGATTACTTTTTACTCCTAAACCAAACATTCCATGAGCATATCCTCCAGATTCTCCTTCGTAAGCAAAAGAAGCCTCTCCTGAAAGATATAATTGTTTGGTTAAATCATAAAATACTTTTATAGCTATAAGTTTTAAATCACTATCTGGTATTCCAAATTTAGATACATCAAAGTAAGTTTGATTTTGAACACCAACCTGAATGCCTTGAGTTTTGATAGATCTAACTTTTTCTTCAGAAAATGGATCAGAAGTTCCACCATTTAATCCAAAATATTTGATGCTAAAACCAGCTGTGTAGGCTTCAAAAGTACCACCAATAGATCGATGATATCCACCATGAGTACTAAGTCCTATATGATTTGAAATTTTAATATCCGCACCAATGTTTGGGTACATAGTTAAACCATTCTCTGGATAAATTCTACCCCCAGCAGCTCCTATCCCAAATTTCCCAAAGAAATCAATTGTTCTACTTATTTTAAAGTTTTTACCAACACCAAAAAATAAATCCATAAATCCAGCAACTAGACCCTTGTAAATGGCATCTGTATGAACATAAATAAAAGTATCTTCTGAAAGATAACGTTGATATTCAAAACCTAAAACAGAGAGTGTATTATCCAATTGTGCGTAATTTTGTGTAGCATCTTTTCTAGAATCTCCGAAAGGAAAGAAAAAATCAAAAGTAAGTTGTTGTACTGTTTTTACAGCTGGATTTGTATCAGTGTTTTTTGTGAACGAACTATATATTTTAAACTCTTTTTTAGCTTCTTTATAACTTTTATATCTTACAATACTTGGAATTTCAATAAAAAAAGAAACATTATTATTATTTACTAGCCCTGTGAAAAAATTTACTTGACCATATTGAACTCCAAAAGAATAGTCTTTCTTTTTTAATTGAAGACCAATGTTTGGATAAGCTATTCCACCACCATTAACAAGAGTTCTGTATCCGCCACCACCGCCAAAATGAATATTCGCATCAAAATAAAGACTCTTGAAAATTTTAGTATTTACTCCTAAATTTACCCCTAAAGTAAATAACCCTCCTTGGT
>JABAZK010000135.1:0-21705 GCA_018608485.1 Flavobacteriaceae bacterium
CCCATTTATTGGATACGAAAGCGGTATAAGGCTTAATTTTATTCATAATATATTTGAGTTTTATCTTCCTGTCTATTCAACCAATGGATGGGAAATAAACAAGAAAGCATACCCAAAAAGTATTCGGTTTGTATTGGTTGCCAAAACTAGAGCTATTTTTAATTTTTTTAGACGTGGTTTTATATAAAAACTGTTAAGAATAAAAATAATAATGACTGTATCTTTTCCTTAAAAGTGATGTTTTAGATATCGTTCAAAAAAACTATCTTTGCAAAATCTAAATAATCCAGAATTATGACGAGAACTGCTACTAAATCTAACACAAAAAATTTATCGTTTATTGACTTTAAAAATGAAGTTTTAAATGACTATAAAGTTGCTAGAATTAGCAGAGAGTGTAGTTTGTTAGGTAGAAGAGAAGTTTTAACCGGAAAAGCTAAGTTTGGTATTTTTGGTGATGGAAAAGAAGTACCTCAACTAGCAATGGCTAAAGCCTTTAAAAACGGTGATTTTCGCTCGGGATATTATAGAGATCAAACTTTTATGATGTCTATAGGAGAATTAAATGCTCAACAATTTTTTGCTGGATTATACGCACACACAGACATACACATAGAACCTATGTCAGCTGGACGTCAAATGGGTGGCCATTTTTCTACACACAGTATAGATGACAATGGCGATTGGAAAAATCTAACTTTACAGAAAAATTCTAGTTCAGATATTTCTCCAACAGCTGCACAAATGCCAAGGTTAGTTGGATTGGCACAAGCATCAAAAGCATACAGAAATATTCAAGCCTTAAACAAGGGATCTCATTTTTCTGTTAATGGAAATGAGGTAGCTTGGGGAACCATTGGAAACGCCAGTACTAGTGAAGGAATTTTTTTTGAAAGTATAAATGCTGCTGGTGTTCTAGAAGTTCCTATGGTAATGAGTGTGTGGGATGACGAATACGGAATCTCAGTTCATGCCAAGCATCAAACAACCAAAGAAAGTATTTCTGAAATTTTGAAAGGTTTTCAAAAAGAGGAAGGTACTAACGGTTATGAAATTTTTGTAGTGAATGGATGGGACTATGTTCAGTTAATTGATGTTTATGCAAATGCATCAAGAATAGCTAGAGAAAATCATACACCCGTTTTAATTCATGTTAAAGAGTTAACACAACCACAGGGGCATTCTACTTCTGGATCTCATGAACGATATAAAAATATTGAACGATTAAAGTGGGAGAAGGAATTTGATTGCATTGAAAAAATGCGAGAATGGATTCTAAATTTTGAATTAGAGGATGGAAACGGAAATATCCTAAAATTCATTGATGATAACCAAGAATTAATATTACTTGAAAAAGAAGTAAAAAAAGAGGTAGCTGCTGCAAAAAGAAATGCATGGAATGCTTTTACAAATGAGATAAAACAAGAGGTTGTAACAGCTGTTAACCTATTGGAAAAAGTAGCGGTAAAAAGTAGTAATGGAACTTTTATCACTAAAATAAAAAATGATTTAGAGTGTATTATAGAACCTATTAGAAAAGATGTATTAACCGCTACAAGAAAAGCACTTCGATTTCTAAAAGATGAAGATTTTTCCGAAAAAATTGAACTTCAAGAATTCATAAAAAAATCAATTTCAGAAGCTTCTTACAAATATTCTTCTCATCTAACTAGCGAAACAACAAAAGCAACAGTAAATATTTCTGAAAAATTAGTTAACTATGATTCTGAAAAAAAGATTGTTGATGGTAGAATTATCATGAGAGAAAATTTTGATGCTATCTTAAATAATCATCCAGAAGTATTAATATTTGGTGAAGATGCTGGTAAAATTGGTGATGTAAATCAAGGATTAGAAGGACTTCAACAAAAATATGGGACACAACGAGTTTCTGACACTGGTATTAGAGAAGCTACTATTATTGGACAAGGTATTGGATTAGCCATGAGAGGTCTCCGCCCAATTGCCGAAATCCAATATTTAGACTATTTATTATATGGTCTTCAAATAATGAGCGATGATTTAGCTACCTTGAGATATAGAACATTTGGAAAACAAAAAGCGCCTTTAATCATTAGAACCAGAGGGCATCGTTTAGAGGGTATTTGGCATTCTGGGTCACCAATGGGTGGTATCATTAATAACATAAGAGGTATTCATGTATTAGTTCCTAGAAACATGACAAAAGCAGCGGGATTTTATAACACGCTTCTACAAGGAGATGACCCTGCATTGGTAATCGAATGTTTAAATGGCTATCGACTTAAAGAAGAATTACCATCAAATTTTGGAGAATTTACAACTCCTATTGGAGTAGTAGAAAACATTAGACAGGGAAAAGACATTACGGTAGTGTCATATGGTTCTACGTTAAGGATAGTTCAAGAAGTAGCCAAAGAATTAATGCAAATAGGTATAGATATTGAAATTATAGATGCTCAAAGTCTGTTACCATTTGACATCAATCATGATACCTTAAAATCTGTAGCCAAAACAAATAGATTGTTAATTGTAGATGAAGATGTACCGGGAGGTGCCTCTGCCTATTTACTACAACAAATTATTGAAGAACAAGACGGTTACCAATACTTAGACAGTAAGCCAGCAACATTAACTTCAAAAGCGCACAGGCCTGCTTACGGATCTGATGGAGATTACTTTTCAAAACCCTCAGCAGAGGATATCTTTGAAAAAATTTATGAAATGATGCATGAAGCTGACCCAAATAAATACAAAAGTTTGTATTAATATTTCTTTACTTTTTTTAATATTCTCTAACTAAGTTCATTATTAGATATTTAATATCTTAGCAAGGATAACCCAAACCTTTATTCGCATGAAAAATTTATTTTCAATAGCACTAATTATATGCATTTTAATCCCTCTCAATAGTTCTGCCCAAAGTGGAAGAATTAAAAAGAGAAAAAAAGCTGCTAAAAAAATTACTCCAGTCACCAAAAAAAATACAAAAAAGGTTCCTAAATATTCAGACTATGTAAATAAAAATACCAAGACCGATAAAGGACTATTTTCTGTGCATGAAACAAAAGATAAATTTTATTATGAAATACCTGATACGCTTTTAAATAAAGAATTTCTTTTAGTCACACGTTTAAAAGATATTCCAGCAGGATTAGGTGGTGGTTATGTAAATGCTGGAACAAAAATAAATACACAGGTGGTTGTTTGGGAGAAATTTAAAAATAAAATTCTTTTAAAAGTTAAGTCCTATGAAGCAATTGCTGAGGATAGTTTACCCATCTATAAATCTGTAAAATCAAACAATTTAGAACCTGTTATTTATGCTTTTGATGCTACAATTAAAAACTCAGATTCAACGGCAACTTTGTTAGAGGTTACTAAATTTCTATCTTCAGATGTTAAGGCTATTAGCGGTTTACCAACATCTCTTAGAAAGAGATATAAGGTAAAAAGACTAGATGCGTATAGGAGTTTTATTAATTCGATTAAGAGTTATCCAAAAAACATAGAAGTTGTTCAAGATTTCACCTTTGATGCGGATGCTCCACCTAGCAATAAGAGTACCAATACCATTACAGTAAGAGTTAATCAATCTATGATTATGCTTCCTGAACAACCTATGATGCCAAGATTATTTGATAAGCGGGTAGGTTATTTTACTGTTAGTAATGTTGATTACAATTCAGAAGCTTTAAAAGCAGATGCTAAAAGTTACATAAGAAGATGGAGACTGGAACCCAAGGACATACAGGCTTATAACCGAGGAAAATTGGTAGAACCCCTAAAGCCCATTGTCTATTATTTAGATCCTGCTACACCAAAAAAATTAAGAAAATATATTAAACAAGGAGTAGATGATTGGCAAAAAGTTTTTGAAACTGCAGGTTTTAAAAATGCAATTATGGCTAAATATCCACCAACTAAAGAAGAAGATCCTGAATTTAGCATGGAAGATGTTCGGTATTCATCAATTAGGTATGTAGCAAGTACAACTAGGAATGCTGTTGGACCTAGTGTATCTGATCCAAGATCTGGAGAAATCATTGAAAGTGATATTGTATGGTACCACAATCATCTTCGTTCCTATAGAAACAGGTATTTACTTGAAACAGGCGCAGCAAATCCTTTAGCTAGATCATTGGATACACCCCAAGAAGAAATTGGAGAAATGATGCGTATGGTAATTTCGCATGAGATAGGTCATGCGCTGGGTCTACCTCATAACATGGCAGCAAGTTATGCATATCCTGTAGATTCCTTACGATCTGGGGAGTTTACTCAAAAAAATGGAATAGCTGCTACCATTATGGATTATGCTAGATATAATTATGTAGCGCAACCTGGTGATAAAAATATAAGATTTATACGTCAATTAGGTCCTTACGACCACTATTCGATCAATTGGGGGTATCGAGTGCTTCCAAATATTAAAAAACCCGCAGATGAAACTAAAACTTTAGACAAATGGATTTCTGATAAAGGAAACGATCCTATTTATAAATTTGGAATTCAAAGAAGAGGTGGTTTCGATCCAGAATCTCAAACAGAAGGTATAGGAAATAATCAAGTAAAAGCAAGTACTTATGGGGTCAAAAACTTGAAAATTGTTGCAAAAAACCTTCAAAATTGGACTTCTGACCAAACTAATAATTATGATGATTTATCAGAATTACATAGAGAATTGTTAGGGGTATTTAGCAGATACTCTGGTCATGTAACTGGTATTATTGGTGGTGTTAAAGAAAATAATAAAAAACCAGAACAAGATGGTTATATCTACACAAATTCATCAAAAACATCACAGAAAGAAGCTATGAAATGGCTTCAAAACAATGTTTTTAATAACGTAGAGTGGTTGATCCCAAATGAAATCATTAAAAATATTAATTCATCTGGTCATACGGGAAGTATTTTAAAGTTACAAAACAGGCAACTTTTTAGTCTTTTAAACACTCAAAGATTACAAAGAATGATGGACGCAGAAGTAACACAAGAAGATCTGTATAGTACATTAGACATGTTCAGAGATTTAAGGAATGGACTATTTTCAGAAATAAAAACAAATAAAAATGTAACAATTTACAGAAGAAATATTCAAAAGTCATTCATTGAAAAAATATCCTCATTAATGAATACTAAAGACATTAAAAATTTTGATTTATTTTCTATTATAAGAGGAGAATTAATTGTTTTAAAAAATCAACTAACAAACATAAATAAAAAGAATATTAATTTGATGACTAGATACCATTACGATGATTGTTTGGCAAGAATTAAAAACATGCTAAATCCCAACAAATATAACTAATAATCAAATATCAAAAAGTATTTATCTATTTGATAATTGATTTTTACAATAATAAGAAATTGATGAAATCACTACAGGGTTGTATTTTTATAAAAAATTAAAAATCCAGCATGAATAGTATTGATAATCTTAAATGGCGATATGCTGTGAAAAAATTTGATCATCACAAAATTCTAAGTGACAATCAAATTAATATTTTAAAACAAGCCTTTAACCTAACTGCTTCTTCCTACGGTTTGCAACCAATTAAACTAGTAGTAGTAAAAAATAAAGATATTCAAAAAGAACTTGTTCTACACAGCTGGAATCAACAACAGGTCTCCCAAGCCTCTCACCTACTCGTTATTTGTGTAGACACAAAATTAGATGAAACTGACGTAGAAAAATATTTTGAAAGAGTAAAAGAAATTAGAAATACACCTGATGAAATTATCAACTCTTTTAAAGAATATCTTAAAACAACAATTTCTGGAAAAACTACGGAAGATTTACTTTCCTGGGGTAAAAATCAAGCTTATCTAGCATTAGGAAATTTATTAACTGTTTGTGCAAACGAAAAAATAGATTCTTGTCCAATGGAAGGTTTTATTCCAGAAAAGTATGACGAAGTCTTGGGATTAAAAGAAAAAAATCTATCATCTGTACTGGTTTTACCTGTTGGATACAGAGCTGAGGATGACATCATGACGCATCAAAAGAAAGTAAGAAAAAATATTGATGAAATAGTAATAGATATTTCTTAATACAGCCCTTGTTTTTAGTTAATTTTACACAAAATATTTTACTTTATAATACCTATGGAATCTCCGATAAGAAAATTACAACCTGTTAGTATTTGGAATCATTTTTCTGACTTAAATGCGGTACCTCGCCCTTCAAAAAAAGAAGAACGAATTATTGATTTTATGGTCAATTTCGGAAAAAAACTCATGTTAGAGACTTTTGTTGACGAAGTTGGAAATGTTATCATAAAAAAGCCTCCAACCAAAGGCTTTGAAAATAAAAAAACCGTTGTGATACAAAGCCATTTGGACATGGTTCATCAAAAAAATTCTGAAACAGTTTTTGATTTTGAAACTCAAGGAATAAACATGTTCATAGATGGAGATTGGGTTACTGCAGACGGAACTACACTAGGAGCAGATAATGGATTAGGAGTTGCAGCTATCATGGCAGTACTCTCATCTAACACCATAGAGCATCCAACTATAGAAGCACTTTTTACAATCGATGAAGAAACCGGAATGACAGGTGCTATGGGATTAAAGGGAGGTATTTTATCAGGTGAAATTCTATTAAATTTAGATACAGAGGAGGACGATGAAATAGATATGGGTTGCGCTGGAGGTATTGATGTTACTGCAAAAAGAAATTACCAAGAAGAAACAACACCATCAGAAACACTAGCTTTTAAAATAGCCATTAAAGGATTACAAGGAGGACATTCTGGAATGGATATTCATAAAGGTTTAGGAAATGCCAATAAATTAATGAATAGAATACTGTACCACGGAACAGAATCTGTTGGGTTAAGAGTTTCAAACATAGATGGAGGTAGTTTAAGAAATGCCATACCAAGAGAAAGTTTTTCAACAATCGTAATAAAAGAAAATGAGAAGGAACGCTTTTTGTTAAAAATGAAAGATTTGATTGGTTTAATTAAAGAAGAATTTAAAGTCTTAGAACCAAATCTAGCCATAGATATAATTAATACAGATATTCCAAACAAAATAATGGATATAGCAACTCAAAAAGTTTTTTTGAAATCTATATACACAACATTAAATGGGGTTTACAGAATGAGCCCAGATATTACTGATTTGGTGGAAACATCAAATAATATAGCTAGAATAATTGTTGGAAATGGAAATATATATGTAGCGTGTTTAACACGTTCTTCTTCAGATTCATCAAAAAAAGATTTAACTAATGCATTAACATCTTGTTTTGAATTAGCCAATTTTAAAGTTGAATTATCTGGTTCCTATCCAGGATGGCAACCTAATATAAATTCAGAAATATTAAAAATTTGCACTCACTTGTACGAAAATTTATATGGTGAAAAAGCAAAAGTAGCTGCCTGTCATGCAGGATTAGAGTGTGGTATTCTTGGGCAAAACTACCCGCTAATGGATATGGTTTCTTTTGGCCCCACTATAAAAGGAGCTCATTCACCAGACGAAAAAGTTAATATTTCATCTGTTCAAAAATTTTGGAAATTTTTACAACAAATATTAAAAAATATCCCAGAAAGAAACTCATAATTTTGTACGCATTATTATAAAAATTTGGGTTTATAACTTACCTTAAAAATTGTTTAAAAACTTGAATAAACTCGTTTTAATTAATTCAAAATCAGTGATTTAAAATGTTTAAACTTTGTTAACATCTATTCTTTCCAACAATAGTATTTAATTGTAAATTTACTAGATAAAACCAGAATTGTTCAATGGGTAAAATTATAGCAATAGCAAACCAGAAAGGTGGGGTCGGTAAAACAACTACCTCTATAAATCTTGCTGCAGCACTCGGAGTTTTAGAGAAAAAAGTTTTATTGATAGATGCTGACCCTCAGGCTAATGCTTCATCTGGACTAGGCATAGACATAGAATCTATTGAAATTGGAAGCTATCAAGTACTAGAGCATACTTGCTCAGCTCAAGAAGCTATTTTAAAAACCTCATCACCAAATTTAGATATCATTGCATCACACATAGATTTAGTAGCCATTGAAATTGAATTGGTAGACAAAGAAAGAAGAGAGTATATGCTGAAAGATTCTCTTAAAAAAATTAAAGATAATTATGATTTTATAATTATTGATTGTGCTCCTTCTCTGGGATTAATTACGCTTAACTCATTGGTTGCAGCCAATTCTGTGATCATTCCTATACAGTGTGAATATTTTGCATTAGAAGGTCTTGGTAAATTATTAAATACAATTAAAAGTGTTCAAAAAATCCATAACAAAGATTTAGATATTGAAGGATTATTACTTACCATGTTTGATTCTCGATTACGTTTATCTAATCAAGTAGTAGATGAGGTTCAAAAACACTTTAGCACCATGGTTTTTGATACAATTATTCGAAGAAATACTCGTTTAGGAGAAGCACCAAGTTATGGAGAAAGCATCATTTCTTATGACGCTACAAGTAAAGGTGCTGTAAATTATTTAAATTTGGCTAATGAACTCTTAAAAAAGAATCAATACTATGGCTAAAGCCACAAAAAAACAGGCACTAGGAAGGGGTTTATCTGCATTATTAAAAGATACTTCCAATAATGTTAGAGACAACGATGATGTTGTTGGTAACATTATAGAAGTAGCATTAGAAACTATACAGGTAAATCCATATCAACCAAGGACCTATTTTGATGAAGACTCATTAAGTGAACTAGCAACTTCCATAAGAGAATTGGGAGTTATCCAGCCTATAACAGTCAGAAAATTAGGAGATACATATCAATTGGTTTCAGGGGAACGTAGATTTAGAGCTTCAAAATTAATTGGCAATAAAACAATACCGGCCTACATTAGAACTGCTAATGACCAAGAAATGCTAGAAATGGCATTGGTAGAAAATATTCAACGTAAAAATCTTGATCCTATAGAAATCGCTTTATCATACCAAAGACTTATAGATGAGATACAATTAACTCAAGAAAATTTAAGTGCAAGGGTTGGTAAAAAAAGATCTACCGTTGCAAACTACCTAAGACTACTTAAACTAGATCCAATTTTGCAAACTGGAATGAGAGATGGGTTCATCTCTATGGGCCATGGTAGGGCGCTGATTAATGTAAGTGACTCAAATGACCAACTAAGTATTTACAAAAAAATACTAAAAGATAAATTATCTGTTAGACAAACTGAAGAATTAGTTAAAAACTTAAAAAGCAATACTTCACAAAGTAAATCAGTCAACAAAAAGTTACCTAAATATATAAAAGAGAGTATTTTAACGATCAATAAATATCTTGATCAGAAAATTGACATCACTGTAAATTCTAAAGGAAAAGGGAAAATTTTAATTCCATTTGATTCTAAAGAAGATTTTGAACGAATTAAAAACTTATTAAAATAAGTGTTTCTTAAAAAATTCATACTAAGCTTTCTATTACTTACCTCTTTTTGCTGTTTTAGTCAAAAAGACACAATTCAAATTGGGGAAAAGAAAAATGAAATAACTTCTAATAGAATATACAACCCACTATCTCCGTCTAAAGCTGCATTCTATTCTGCAGTATTTCCTGGTGGAGGTCAAATCTATAATAAAAAATATTGGAAAGTACCTTTAGCTTGGGCAGCTGTTGGAATTCCGACCTATTTTTATTTAGATAACAACAGTGAATATAAAAGATACAGAAAAGCATACAAGCAACGTAAAACAGGAATAAGAGATGAATTTACGTTAGATGATGGAACAGAGCTTATCTCATTAACAGGATTAGAGAGAGCTCAAAAAACATTGAGAGGCAATCGAGACCTTTCTTTACTGGTTGTATTACTAGGTTATGTTCTTCAGGTGGTAGAGGCAAGTGTTAACGCTCATTTATTACAATTTGATGCAAGTGATAATATCAGTATTAATCCGTCTATATCAACCAATCCTATTAATTTTGAAGCTCCTTCCGTTGGATTTAGTTTTAAGTATACTTTTTAAATAAAAAATACATGAAAATAGTACTCTTTGGATATGGGAAAATGGGGAAAGAAGTTGAAAAAATCGCACTTGAAAGAGGACATGAAGTAATTTTAAAAATTGAAGAAGATGAGGAGTACGATATATCTGAAGCAGATGTAGCCATAGATTTTAGTGTTCCTAAAGCTGCATTCAACAACATTACAAGCTGTTTTAAAAAAAATATTCCAGTAATATCTGGAACTACTGGATGGTTGGAAGATTACGAAAAAGCTATAACTATCTGTAAAAAAAATAATGGAAGTTTTATTTATGCCTCTAATTTTAGCATTGGTGTGAATCTTTTTTTTGAGTTAAATAAGAAACTCTCTAGAATAATGAATTCAAAAAACAATTACTCTCCAAGTATAGAAGAGATTCATCATACTAAAAAATTAGATGCACCTAGTGGAACTGCTATCACAATTGCAGAACAAACTATTAAAAATTCCTCTAAAAAAGATTGGTGTTTACATACCAGTCTAACGAAAGTCGATAAAGAAATTATTCCAATTAGCTCTAAAAGAATTAAAGACATTCCTGGAACACACATAGTAGCTTATGAATCTGAGATAGATTCTATTGAAATTAAACATACAGCTCACAACAGAAAGGGATTTGCTCATGGTGCTATTATAGCTGCAGAATGGTTAATCAATAAAAATGGAGTGTATACAATGAAAGATGTGTTAAACTTAGAATAAATATTGTAACATTTTCTTTTATTTGCAACAAATAACAAAATAGTAAAATAGTATAGTATGACATTTATTGAATGGTTTATTTTTTTCCTGGTAATTCAAGTAATACATTTTGCAGGAACATGGAAATTATATCAAAGAGCCAACAGAGAAGCATGGGAAGCTGCTGTTCCTATTTACAATGCTGTTATTTTAATGAAGATTATAAACAGACCTAAATGGTGGGTAATTTTATTATTTATTCCAGTAATAAATCAATTAATGTTTCCTATACTATGGATGGAAACTGCTAGAAGTTTTGGTTTTAATAAACGAAAAGATACTGCTTTTGTGTTGCTAACTTTAGGGTTTTACTTGTTTTTCATAAACTATGCTACAGATTCAACATATAAATTAAATAGAAGTTTAAAGCCTAGGACTGCTTTAGGAGAATGGGTAAGTTCTATTGCTTTTGCTATTGTAGCTGCTACCCTAGTTCATACTTATGTAATGCAACCCTACACTATACCCACTTCGTCACTTGAGAAAACATTGTTAGTTGGCGATTACTTATTTGTAAGTAAATTTCATTATGGCGCAAGGGTACCAACAACTACTATTGCTACCCCTATGCTCCATGACAGCATCCCTACTGCTATAATAAGTGAAAAGAATACCAAGTCTTATCTAAACAAGCCTCTATTACCTTATTTAAGAATTCCTGGATTTCAAAAAATTAAAAGGAATGATATTGTTGTTTTTAATTGGCCTGTAGATACATTGGTTCACTGGATGGATCCAAGTAAAGGAACAGATTTTAAGCCTTTAGATAAAAAAACTAATTATGTTAAGAGGTGTGTTGGAATTGCTGGTGATACTCTGGAAGTAAGAGATGGATATGTATACATTAATGGAAAACAAAATATACTTCCAGACAGAGCGAAACTTCAATTTTATAACAGAGTGTATTCTGAAAAAGGATTGTCTACACAAAAACTACTAAGGTATACTGACAAAGAATTTGAAAGAAAGTTTATCATCAACTTTACCAGTCAAAATCAGTTTGAAAAGGTAATGAGATATGCAACAAATAATCCCAAAAAAATAAAGGATAATCAGTTTATTATTACCACCTCTAATGAAGGCATTCCTCAATGGATTATAAATGGCTACAGATTAGATATCAAAGAAATTAGTACAAAAATAAGAAAGGCTAATATTACTGATGAGATAGCTGCCAAACTCAGAAAAGATTCAGAGGTGGATAGCGTTGTTAAAGTGATAAATCCGAAAGGGAATAAGGGGATTAATATGTTCCCACAAGTGACCAACTTATCATGGAATACAGATAACTATGGCCCAATATATATTCCTAAAAAAGGAACAACTGTTCCTCTAAACATGAACTCAATCCCTTTTTATGAAAGAATAATTGATGATTATGAAAACAATCAGCTTGAGGTGATTGGAGAACACATCTTTGTAAATGGTAAAAAATCAACATCCTATACTTTTAAACAAGATTATTATTGGATGATGGGAGACAATAGACAAAATTCTTTAGATGCTAGAAGCTGGGGATACGTTCCATTTGATCATGTTGTTGGTAAGCCTGTTTTAATATGGTTTAGTATAAACGAAGGAAAAATTAGATGGGAAAGATTATTTACCACTGTTGGAGGAAACGGAAAACCAGTATCTTATCTAATATATTTTTTAATTGCTGTAGCTGGCTATATTGGATATTCATTTTTGAGAAAAAATAAAAAGAAGGTGTCATAATGGCCCTATTTATTCCTACATATTTTTCTCCAATATCTCAATACCATGAAATATTAAATTCTAATTCTATTACTTTTGAAGTAGAAGACAACTATCAAAAACAAACCTATAGGAATAGATGTTACATTTATGGCGCTAATGGAAAACAATTGTTAAATATTCCTGTTTCCATTCCTAAATCAATAAAAAAAACAAAATCTAAAGACATTCTAGTTGAAAATTCTAATTGGCAAAAACAGCACTACAAATCATTAGAAGCTGCCTACAATCACTCTCCTTTTTTTGAATTTTATAAAGATGACCTTCAGAAAATATTTTCTAAAAAGTACACATATTTATTAGATGTAAATTTAGATTCTTTCACTTTTATTATAGATGCGCTGGAATTGACTGTAGAATACAAAT
Organism: Flavobacteriaceae bacterium; assembly: GCA_018608485.1. Lineage (GTDB taxonomy): Bacteria > Bacteroidota > Bacteroidia > Flavobacteriales > Flavobacteriaceae > Polaribacter. The sequence continues at coordinate 12,843 of JABAZK010000135.1, forward strand.
TTTCAAAAACATACGAAGAAATTAAGCCTAATGATTTTAGAGATCTTGCAGACTCAAAAAAGAAGGTTGAAATATCTTCTCTACCCTACATACAAATGTTTGATCAAAAATTTGGCTTTCTAAAAAACCTTTCTATACTAGACCTACTTTTTATGGAAGGTCCTAATTCTATTAATTTTCTCGAAAAATAATTTTGTAGCTCTAGGTAACAACTAAAATTTAAGCAATTTAATTAGTGTACTTGTATTTAAAAAGGTTAATTAATTTTTTTCTTTTTTTTTCTTAATTTTGAAATATATGATTCCCTTTTTAAAAAATTTAACTTTATTTCCACCTTACCAGAAAAAAACATGGAAAGTATTATAGAATTATATATTTATTCAAAAACAGCAATAAATTTAATAGTTAATATACTTGAAGAGGTTGAATATAAGAAAGGTGAGAAACTAGTTACTCTAGAAAAAAAAACCTATGATATGTTTTTTATTAAAAAGGGTATTACAAGGTCTTATTATATAGATGAAAAAGGAAAATCTCATACTCGTTTTTTGTTCGTTTATCCTCAAGCATTTGGTTCCTTAACATCCTTAATTTTAGACGAACCCTCTACAATGACTCACGAGGCTTTAACAGATTGTATCGTTTTAAAAGGCGATTTTAGAGAATTTAAAAAGCTTGCCTCCACTAACTTAGAAATATCAAATTTATATTGGTCACTCCTTGAAAATGGATTTATTATGATGGATAAAAGAAATCGTGAGTTATCCTCATTAGATGCAAAACAATTATATTTAAAATTACTAGAAGAAAAACCACAAATTCTAGAATCTATACCACTTAACCATATCGCCTCTTATTTAAATATTACCCCAGTTCAGTTAAGCAGAATCAGAAGAGATTTAAAAAATAGTTAACCAATTAAATATGTCTTTAAAATTCATTATACACTATGGATTTCATTTTTTGTTGCCATTAGTTATTTCTTTGTGCTTTTATAAAAAAAAATGGAAGCAAGTGTATTTACTATTTTTAGGATCAATGCTTGTAGATTTAGATCACTTACTAGCTGATCCAATATTTGATCCTAACAGATGTAGCATCAATTTTCACCCTTTACATACTTATTATGCAGCTGGTGCATATATCCTTATGGTCATTCCAAAAAAAAGTAGAATACTGGGAATAGCATTCCTACTTCACCTGTTTACAGATTATTTAGATTGCTACCTCTAAAGTTTTAAAATTTTAGTCAGTAATTGGTTTATCTCAGCAGATATCTTCAATTTTACCGCTGCTAAAAGGTAGACAACTGAGATAATAATGGTCTTCAAAGCTATATTAATAATTGGATGATATTTAAAATTCCAAAAATAGAAAGCAAAAAATAAACCAACTATTAAAAATAGTGATATGAATGTTTTATTAGTTATTGGTGTGATATTCAAATTAAACTTTAAAATAATAAGTTTTATGGTATTAAAAACAAAAATAACAATGAGTGTTGCCAATGCTAAACCATTAGTCCCATAAAGATCAAATAACCAAATATTTAAATAATAGACAGAAAAAGCCATACCTAAGTTTAATGGAAGTGTAATTTTATAGAATACAGAATTATTGATAATTGCACCATTATTTCCTAAAAACATGGTAAACATTTTAGCTCCTGAAATCATTAAAACAACCAGTTCTCCACCAGCATATCCTTTATCAGGTATTAGTTTAAATAATTCATGAACTCCACAATTAACCAATAAAAAAAGAAGCCCACTTACTAATAATAAGTTTATAGAACTTTTCTTATACAAACTTTCAATCTCCACAGCATTATTGTCATTAATAGTTTTAGAAGTAATAGGTTGTAAAATCTGAGCCATAGCTCTTCCTGGTGCTTCTATTAAAGAACCTATAAATACCGCAACTGCGTAATAAGCTGCTATTTCAACAGTTTCTTTATCAGGTATCATTACCTTATCAATATCAAGAAGTATAGCACCTGCACTCCCTGCAAGAACCATGTATAATGAATACCTTAAAACTTCTTTAAAATTTTTTGGAAGTTGAAAACTAAATTTTGGAAAATACAACCAAAATGCATAGAACATCATGATAATAGCCCTAATAACATAAGCGCCTGTTAGACAATAAATAAATTGAGGTTTGGTTAAAAAATCAAAAAAGACTGAAATCAATAATATTAAAACAACAGCTCTATTCCAAAACTCCTTTAAAATATTACCAAAGATAGATTGCATTTGAACTTTAGCCCATGAATAAAAAACCTCAAAATATGTTGTTGATATGGCTACAATAAAAATAACAAAGGTGTAATCCTTTAAAATAGGATTTTGCTGAGAAATACGATTCCCAATTTGATTATAAAACTCCGAAACAAAAAAACCAAGTGGTATTGCTATTAGAAGGGGTAAAAAAACAATACTTGATAAAAATTTATCTTTTTCTATTTTATTATTATAAGAAGAAAAATACTTAACAATAGTATGATGAACACCTAAAGCAGCTAATGGCATTATAATATTTGATACTGATAGTAAATAAACAACAATCCCATGATATTTACCCTCTAAAACTTGAGGATATAGTATAAGAACATTAATTCCACCAAGAGCAAAACTTAGGTAAATAATTAATGTATTTATAAAAGATTGCTTAAGTACAATTCCCAAAATTTAATGTATTAATTGATAAATAGATTGATATATTTTCTCCCCAACATTATTACCATACAAATCAACGGTAAACTCTTTATTTGTTGCCTTAAAAGTATCAAACGTTTGTAAAATCATTTTGGTATTACCACCTACTACTTTTGCAAATCCGTGAGATACAAGTTCTACCCATTCTGTTTCATCTCTCACTACAATAGTTTGTTTTCTATTAAAAAAGGCTTCTTTTTGTAATCCTCCACTATCTGTAATAACTATTGAGCAGTTTTTTAATAATTCTAACATATCATAATAACCAACAGGCTCTATCACTTGTATTTTTGGATGTATTGATAATTTATTTAATACCGCTTTTGTTCTGGGATGCATTGGTAGAATTACAGTATGAGTTTTATGAATTTCTTCTAATCCAAGAAAAATTGATCTTAACTTTTTCTCATCATCAGTGTTTTCTTGACGATGGATAGTAGCTAAAACAAATTCATTTTTCTGTAATTTTTGATCTTTTATGATGGATGATTTATTTGCTGAAAACTGACTATAATAATTAACAGCATCCTTCATAATGTCTCCGTGGTTCTCAATCAAAACAGGTAAATTCTGAAAGCCCTCATTGTGTAGGTTATTGATAGCTACCTGAGAAGGACAACTCAATAAATCTGAAATTCTATCAGTTAGTATTCTATTTATTTCTTCTGGCATTTTCATATTAAAAGATCGAAGTCCAGCTTCTATATGAACCACTTTAATATTCATTTTTTTTGCCGCTAAAGCTCCTGCAATAGTAGAATTAGTGTCACCATATACAATAAGAGCATCTGGTTTCTCAATTCCTAATACTTTTTCAATCTTTTCCATCATCTGCCCAGTCATAGCTGCATGACTCATACTATTTACCTCTAAATTATAGGTAGGCTTCGGAATCATCATCTCATCAAAAAATATTTTACTCATATTGGTATCAAAGTGCTGCCCTGTATGAATGATTACTTCTTCTACAGCATCGTTTTCTTTAATTATTCTACTCAATACAGCTGCTTTAATAAACTGTGGTCTTGCTCCAATAACAGTAACTATTTTTTTCATTTATCTAAACTTTGGTAATAATTAAAGTACCATATAATATTAATTTTTTACTTCTTAAGATACTACCTTTTTAATTACTTGTGCTAATTGCCTTGTTATATTTTTTCTATGAAATTGTTCTATATTGATAGATTTTACAAATAATCTCTCTTCTTTAAAATCTTTATATAATTTTAATACAGCAGCCTTTAACTCAATTTTATTATTAAAACCTACAATGTTACCAGCATTTGTTTTCTTGAGAATTGCTGCTGCATCTCCATCCTCTGGACCAATACCTAGGATAGGTCGCTTGGCTTGTAAGTACTCAAAAATTTTCCCAGTAATAATTCCTTTCGCATTTGGCACTTGATTAATACTTAATAACAATACTTGAGAGGACGCTTGATATTTACGAACCTCTTTATGATCTAAATAGGGTATTCTTACAATGTTTTTAGGATTAAAAACTTGGATATCTTGAATAACAGTATCATCAATTTTACCAATGAATTTAATTCTTAAATTATTTTTAAAATCAATATTTTCAGAACTAATCTCATATAAGACTTCCCATAAAATTGTTGGGTTTCTATCAGTATTCATTGAACCAACATGTGTTATAGAAAAATTAGAGTCTAATTCTATAGTTAATGAATTTTCATATGAATCAAAACCATTTGTTAACACCTCAATATTGTGATTATGTTTCAGAAACTTTTTTTTCATAGTCTCGCCAACAACTATAACCATGTCTGATTTTTCTAAAACTTCTTGCTCTAATTGATGGTGCTTTTTATTAGCTTTTTTTGTTAATGGTAACTGTTGGAAATAGTCAATTTCGGTCCAAGGGTCTCTAAAATCTGAAATCCATTTGATTTTAAATTTATCTTTTAGTACTAATCCAATGATGTGCATACTATGAGGGGGACCAGTAGTAATTACAACATCTATTTCATTATTCTTTAAATAATTACTTAAAAATTTAACAGATGGTTTTATCCAAAACTTTCTAGCATCTGGAATAAAATAATTGGCCCTAACATACTGAAAAAATCTTCCCAATAAAGTTGGATTTGGATTTAAAAAACCAGCACTCTCTTTCTTTTTATTGTTTCCGAAAATAGATAGAAAATAATTTGGTTCAAAAATAGGTTGTTTTAAAACTTCTAAATCTAACGGTATTTCACTTTCTAAACTTGTATCTTTTATTGGATATGAAGGATTATCTACAGTATAAATAATTGGTTCAATATTAAAGTCTCTTAGGTATTTAGAGAACTTTAACCACCGCTGAACACCAGAACCTCCGGAAGGGGGCCAATAGTACGTTATAATTAAAACTTTTTTCTTAGAGCTCATTGTATAATTTAACCAGGGCTTGAGAGGTAACCTCCCAAGAGAATTCATTTTCTATAAATTGCTTACCCTTATTACCTAATTCTTCTGCTTTCTCTTCATTTTGATATAATTCTAATACTTTAGAAGAAAAATCAACTTTATTTTTTTCTTGATGAACTAATCCACTGTTAATTCTTTCAACGATCTCTTTTTGAGCAGTTGCATTACTAACTAGGATGGGTTTACCAAAACTCATGTATTGAAAAATTTTATTTGCATAGGCAACATCATGTTGAATACTCCTATAAAGAGGTGATATACATATATTACTTGCAACAATATACGACGGAAATAGAGAAACATCTTGCCAACCCTCAAAATCTATAAATGATTCTAGATTTAATTTTTTTGTTTCTTCTTTTAAAATTGAATCTGTTGTGTTTTGACCAACAATAACTAATTTAAAATTTACTATCCTTTTAGAAAGTATCTCGGTAGCTCTTATAGCAGTAAGCAATCCTCTTCTTATATTAGTATCACCTAAATAAAGGACTACAAATTTATTAGAATACTTTTCTTCAATTACTTTAGAATAAATAGCTTCTTTAAAAAACGATTTTCTAACTGTATTGGGTACTAGAATCATTTTTTCTTTTTCAATATTATTTTCTTCAATAATATCTTTAGCAAAATTTGGTGAAACTGTTATGATTTTATCCGCCTTTATGATGAATTCACTTTCTTTTATTTTCCATTTTTTAGGTGAAATAATGTACTTACCAGGAAATTTTCTTAAATGAGGATAAAAGCTCATATTTTCTGGAATATTATCATGAAGATCTAAAACTACTTTTAATTTATACTTTTTATTAACTTTAAAGACAGTTTCAGCTATTCTAATATCATGAATATGAAGAAAATCAATATTATTTTTTTTTATAAAATGATTGATTTTTGGTCTCATTATCATTTTATAAAATGGAAGGTCATAAGAAAGGGCTGAAAGTTTATACGTAAGTTTACTAAATTTATATCGTCTTATTTTTATACCGTTAATTAATTCATTAGTTTTTTGACTACCATTATTTAAACAAAATAAAAAAACTTCATATCCGCCATTAATTAACGTAATAGCCTCATTCTCCACCCTTGGATCGGGAGGAAAAACATCATCCAAGATCATTCCAATTCTCAAAACATAAATGAATTTATGATTAAAAAATAAATTTGTTGTTTCATAGATGCAAATCTAAAACCAAATTTATGTAATATGTAAAAAAAAGCATATTACTCTTTAAAAATAATACTTCCTAATTAATTTTTGTCTAATTTCACAAATCACATACCCTATGTATACTTTTTTTATTATTACATAAAAATATCGTTATTAAAAATATCTTACAATTTACCATTTTATTATTCTCATCTTTTGCAGTTAGTCAAGATATTGATCAATACGAAGAATATCAAAATAAAGTATTTTATTATTCTAATATTAACTTAGATAGCGTTTTTTATTATTCTAAGAAATTACTTAACTCTAATGATCCATGTATAATAAGTAAAGCTAAAAATAATATTGCCTCTGCTTATTATAAATCTGGAAACTTTAAAAAATCTGAAGAAATTGCATTAACAATTCTCTCAGATGCTACCATTGAAAATTGTAATTTAAATATAAAATTTAGATCATTAACACGTTTATTTTGGATAAAAAACAACCAAGAAAAATTTGATGAAGCTTTTAATTATTTAAAAAAACAAACACAATATCTTTCAAAATACCCAGAGAAAGACAATGATACTAAGTGGAGAAAAATATTTTTAAAAAAAAGATTAGCATTATTAAAAAGTAATTTAGGTTTTCATCAAGAAGCCATTTCTTTGTCAAAACAAGTATTGGAAGCACTTACTAAAATAAAACCAGATAATAAAAATTTATATGACTATACTTTAAAAATTGCTATTGCTAGTTCTTTTAACACTCTAGGAGATACTTATTTTGCTATTAGTAAGAACAACGATAAATATTTAGACTCTACTCTAATATATTACAAGAAAGCCTTTCATGTGTCAGAAGAATTTAATCCTAAACACAAAAACTCTTCAAGTTTATATAATCTTAGATTAGCTAATGTTTTAATCAAAAGAAAGGAATTTAAAAAAGCTCTTGAAAAAGTTAATAGTTATGAATTAGATCCTAAATCTCAAAGTTATCATTTTTTAAAATCCATAATATTTAAGAATTTAAAAATAAATGATTCCTCATATTATCATTCATATAAATTTTTAAATTTCAAAAATTCAAGCCCAAGTACTGAAAAAAATAAAATAGCGATATTTAATATTCTAGCAGATTTGTATAACAGTAGTAATAAAATAGATAGTGCTTTTAAATATTCAAAATTAGCACTAGATAAGTTGAAAATATTAAATAAAAGTAAAACAGAGGCAAATAAAAATCATTATTTATATGATTTTGAACAGATAAAAAAAGTAAACGATTCTATTATTAATAAAGAAATTAAAACTAAAATTAATTTAATTATCACATTTTTATTAATTACAATTTTAATAATTACAATAGGATTATACTTATTGAAAAAAGAAAAAAAGAGATCTTCAGAAAACTTAACTACCCCAAAAAAAGATTATTCCATTAATTTAGAGTTAGAAGAAATGGTACTCAGGGAACTTGAAAATTTTGAAATATCAGAAATTTATCTTGATAGCACATTTAACATTAACAAATTGGCTAAACAATTAAATACTAACACATCATATCTTTCATCAATTGTTAATGAAAGAAAAGGAAAAACCTACAAACAGTATATTACTGAGTTAAGAATGAATTATTTATTAAACTTAATTAATAAAGAATCTAAATATAGAAAATATACTGTAGAAGCATTAGGAAATAAAATTGGCTACACTAATGCATCTTCTTTCTCGAGGTCTTTTAAAAATTTTACTGGACTATCTCCTTCTGAATATCTGAATTCATTAAATAATGATGTTACTTAAAGTATTTATTTCTTTAATATATTTTTAAATAACACCATAAAAAATTGAAATAAAAAAGTTGACTAAATTAATAGCCAACTTTTTTTTTACTTGTAAGGATTGGGAATTAATCCAAAATACATACAGTTCTCTTTCACAAACAAATTTTTAATAAAATTAAACAACTTTAGGGTCTATAGAAAGAATAGTATTGTGCTATTTAGAAAAAGTATTGAATTACTATAATATTTAAATAGCTATTTACAAACAGCATAGCTAATCATAAGTTATTATTTCTTCTTGTAATAAAAAAACCAACTTATAGAAATTAATAGCATAAGAGCATATGAAATAAGGGAAATTGTATTCCCTGTTTTTATGACAGATGGTTCAAATGTAAACTTTATAATGTGTTCTCCTTTAGGAATCTCCATTCCTCTCAAAATATAATTAACATTTGTGTAAGGTTGTAATTCCCCGTCTATGTATGCATTCCATCCGTTTTTATAGTAGATTTCTGAAAAAACAGAAAATTCATCAAACTTAGAGGATGTTTCATATGTTAAGGAGTTTAAAGAATATTCTGTTAGTCTAATATATGCAAGGGAATCTACCTCTGTTGAAAAGTTAATTTTTTTATGAATATTATTTTCATTCACTACAACAGTACTTTTGGTTAGTGTACTATCTAATGCTCTAATTTCTTGGTCTGCTGTTTGAACATATTTAATATTTTTCACAAACCAAGCGTTCCCATTTGCATCAGG
>JABAZK010000135.1:21805-31148 GCA_018608485.1 Flavobacteriaceae bacterium
CTGTTTGAACATATTTAATATTTTTCACAAACCAAGCGTTCCCATTTGCATCAGGATTTTGCTGAGCTACTTCTTCTCCATCATCTCCTGGAATAATAAAATACTTTACGTTTAACATATTGTAAACTTGCATATTTTGTTTTGATAATTGAAATTCTATTAAGTCTTGGTATCTACCGATTTTAGCAGCATGATAACCTCCTATAGATTTATGAAAATACGATGTCCTACCATCTTGGAATGGATCAGTTGAAAAGTTTGCAACTCTGTAATGACTTTTATCTTTTAGTATTTGAAGATCTGCAGTAGAAGCTTTATAAGGTTTATCAATAGATCTAGCTTCTTTAAAATCATCCCCATTTACGTATTTTAAATTTACCTGAACTAAATCAAAAAGAATTAAAACTGCAAAAGCTATGATTGATGTGGTGTATTTAAGTTGTTGTTTTAAAAATAACCATAGAACTACAAATCCTACTACTATTAAAACTATAGATCTAAAACTATCTGAATACAACATAGATAACCTATCTGCCTTTACAGCATCTAATAATCCCTCGTACTCAGAATAGCTTGCATCTCTTATTCCTTCAAAGGTTGAAAATGAGAGTGCGTATAGTAATCCAATAACAATTAATCCTACACTACTATACAATGCTTTTTTTAGAGCAATTTTTTTTTGTTCTTTATCAGTTTTTGAAAAGAAAAATTCTCTTACTGCCAAAAACCCCATCAAAGGGATGCATAATTCTGCAATTACTTGAAATGATGAAACGGCTCTGAATTTATTATATAATGGTATATAATCAATAAAAAGGTCAGTCAAAAACTGAAAATTCTTACCCCAACTCATTAAGATTGCAAAAACTGAAGAAGCTACCAGCCAATATTTATACTTGCCTTTAAGTATAAAAACACCTAGAAAAAAAAGAAATAACATCACAGCTCCTATATAGGCAGGAGCCTCAACTATTAATTGATCTCCCCAATACGTGTATACTTGTTTTGTAAAACCATCAGCTTGTTTAGAACCTGCTATAGATGATACATATTGATAGGTATTAGAATTTTTATCTAAGCTTTCAACTGTGCCACCTCCCATATACCTGGGAACAAATAAGTTAAATGTCTCAGCTTTGCCATAACTAAATTGTGTAATGTATTCTTTTGATAGGCCAGTTGTAACCTCTTTTTTGGTGCCATCTGGGTTTATCGTTAAAGCAGTTTTACCTCGAGTACTAACATCTGCATATTCTTTTGTGGCTAAAAGTCTTGAAGAATTTACACCAACAGCCAATAGCATAGCAACAATAATGATAGATGATTGAGTAATAAACTGTTTAATTTTATTTTTTTTAATAGCTTCTATCAATTCAACTACACACAAAATTAGAATGGCAAATAATAAGTAGTACGTCATCTGTGGATGATTTGCTTTAATTTCTAAAGCAGTAGCAATACTTGTTACTATAAAGCCAAGGAGATATCTTTTTTTGAAAATAAATACAATACCCGCTAAAACTAATGGCATGTAGGCAATAGCATGTGCTTTTGAATTGTGTCCTGCACCAAAAATGATTATAAGATATGTAGAAAAACCAAATGCTAAAGAACCTACTATAGCTATTTTCCAATCAACCTTGAAAGCAAGTAATAGAATATAAAAACTTAAAAAATAGAGAAATAAATAATCAGCTGGCCTAGGTAGAAAACGTATGAACCGGTCTAGACTAGTAATGTAATCATTAGGAAAATAAGTCCCAATTGGATAAGTTGGCATTCCACTAAAAGCACTTTCAGCCCAAAAGGGTTCTTCACTTGTTGCTTTTCTAAAGTCATTAACTTCTTTAGCCATTCCAATATGTTGTGTAATATCAGATTGTGAGATTTTCTTTCCCTTTAATACTGGATTAAAGTACATTAAAGCTACAACTACAAATAGTGATAAAGAGACTATGTGAGGTATAATTTGTTTAAAATTCATATCAATCAATTTCTTCAAAATCTACATATTCACCAACAGAATTATTGCCTTGGTTTGAAGAGTTTGGCTTTTTATCTATAATAGTTTCACCTTCTTTGGTAGCTGATGTTTCTGTTTGTTGATGACTGGTGTTATATTGTTTTTGAGCTTTTTGTTGCATTTTATGAACCGCTTTCTTTATTAAAAGTGGCCCAAATACTCTAGCCGCAAAACGGAAGAAGTAATAAACAATTACGAAAATAAAAAGTGTTCTTAGCAAACCCATTAATTCTGCTTCTTGCATGTTTAAATTAAATTAAATTCAAAAATAACAATTTGATGATAATTGATACGTTAATAGAATACAAAATTTGAACAGACTTAAAAAAGTATTTATTGCATTTGATGAGTCCTATATTTACAGTATGTTTGTGTAAAACCGTAAAAAATTGACATTTTTCATCAATACTTATTTTGTTACTAAACTTAAAAAATTTTGGATTACATTATTCTTCCTCTTAAGTCAAACACTTTTTGCTCAATATACAAATATTATAAATTCAAATAGACCAGGATTTTCAGAAAGTCCTTATAGTGTTGGAACAAAAGTATATCAATTAGAAACTAGTCTTCTTTATGAAAGTACAGATATTCATCCTACATTTTCTAAATCTCAATCATATGGTGTAGATTTTCTATTTAGAACAAGTTTTTTTAAGGAAAAATTAGAGTTTAATTTGAATTTAGCTTATCAAAATGAACAAATTAGCTTTCAAAATATTTTTAACTCCAGTTATTATAAAAATGGAATAAGAAAACTTACCATAGGTGCAAAATATTTAATTTATGAACAAAAATATAAAGATAAATCAAAAGAGATTAGAAGTTGGGTAGAAAGAAATAGATTTGATTTTAAGAGATTGATTCCCACAGTAGCGGCTTATGTTGGGATAAATACTGGTGTACCAGATGATGTCTTTGTAACAAAAGATTTTTCTCCTAAAGCTGGGGTTTTATTACAAAATGATCTTTCTGATAATTTTAACATTATTACCAATTTATATTATGATAGAATTGGAACTGAGCTTCCAGAATTTTCCTACATCGTAACTGCTACTTACAGCTTTAGCCCAAGATGGTCTATTTTTATTGAAAATCAAACCCTATTCGATAAATACAAATACCAATCTAACATAGGATCAGGTATTGCTTTCTTATATAATAGAAATATACAAATAAATAGTTCTATACGTCTTTTAGCAGATTCCTCTAGATCGGGATTTTACTCCTCTGTTGGTTTGTCCTACAGGTTTGACAGACATGTCGATAAAATAACCAAACTAGACGAGAATGGAAACCCTTTAAAAAATGATAAAGGTTTAGATGTTAAAAAAAGAAAGTTTTTTAATCGATTATTTGGAAAGGTGCGTAATATTTTTTCTAAGAAAAGTAAAAGACAGGCTTCTAGATCAAAAAAACTTAACAAAGAGACAGAACAATCTATTAGAAATAATACTTCTAATAATAACAACAAAAAGTCTGATGAGTTAACAGATCCCCCTCTTAGAGTGAAACCAAAAAGAACTAGAGTGAAACCAAGTAACATTAAGGGTAAAAAAGATAAGTCCAAAAAAGGAATTTTAAATATCTTTAAAAGAAATTCTGATGAGAATGAAACTCCAATAAAAGACGAGGATAAAGGAACTAAAGAGCTTGAAAAAGAAATTAGAAAATTGGAGAGGGAAGTAAAAAAAGATAAAGCTAAAACTACTAAAAAAGAAAAAAAAGAAAGTAAGAGATTAAAAAAAGAGAAAGAAAAAAAAGAGTCAAAAAAAAGAAAAAAAGAAAAAAAAAGAAATAAAGAAGATGATAATAATGATGAAAATCTAATTATCATATAAAATTACAGACTGCAACTAAACTAGTGCCATGATTACACTTAAGGAAATGACTACAAAAAAGGAGATGAAACAATTTGTTCAATTTCCTTTTTCTATCTACAAAAATAATCCTTATTGGGTTCCTCCTATTATTAAAGAAGAGTTAGATGTTTTAAATAAAGAGATTAATCCTGCATTTGAAAATGCTGAAGCATTCTTTTATGTAGCTATCCAAAACAATAAAATAGTAGGTAGAATTGCTGCTATAATAAATTGGTATGAAGTGAAAAACCAACAAATTAAAAAAATGCGTTTTGGTTGGTTTGATGTGATAGATAATATAGATGTTACCAAACTTCTTATTCAAAAAGTGCAAGAAATTGGCAAAAAAAATAAATTAACATATATGGAAGGCCCTGTTGGATTTTCTAATCTTGATAAGGTAGGTGTTCTTACAGATGGTTTTGATCATATTGGAACTATGGTGACTTGGTATTCTAATGCTTATTACAAAGAACATCTAGAACAACTTGGATTCATAAAAGAAAAAGAATATTTGGAGAATAAATTTAAATTATCAAAAGTAGATGGTCCTTACTATGAAAGGATCTCAAATTTAATAAAACGAAGATTTAAACTAAAGTCTTTAAATTTTTCAAATACTAAAGAGATTATGCCTTATGTGAATGAAATGTTTGATCTTTTTAATAAAACATATGTAACACTTTCATCTTATGTACCTATATCCGAAAATCAAATAGATTATTTTAAAAAAAAATATATCAATTTTATAAATCCAGATTTCATAAAGTTTGTTGTAGATGAAAGCGGTAAACTAGTTGCATTTGGAATTATGATGCCTTCTTTCTCGGAGGCTCTTCAAAAAGCAAAAGGTAAATTATTTCCCTTTGGGATATTTCACCTTTTAAAAGCGAAAAAAAATCCAAAAACTGTAACCTCATACTTAATTGGTGTAGACCCAGAATATCAAAACAAAGGGATAACCGCTATTATTTTTAGTGATTTTACAACCAGTTTTAATGCTATCGGAGTTGAGACAGTAATTAGAACTCCCGAGCTAGAGGATAATAACGCCATACATCAATTATGGAAAAATTTTGATCCTCAAACCCATAAAAAAAGAAGAACTTATAAAATGAACATTAAAGACTATCCAGTTAAATAGAACACATGCAATTATTTTACAATCCATCTATAGACAAGAATACTCATGAAATTACCTTTGATAAAATTGAAAGCAGACATGTAATAAAAGTACTTCGAAAAAAAGAGGGTGATCATATTTATCTAACTAATGGAAAAGGAGATCTATTTCATTGTAAAATTAGTATCGCTAATGACAAAAAATGCTTAATAAGTGTTGTGAATATTGAGCAAAAGAAACAACATAGAAAATATTATTTACATCTAGCCATAGCACCAACAAAAAATAATGATAGACTAGAATGGTTTTTAGAAAAAGCAACCGAAATAGGGATAGATGAAATTACTCCAATTATTTGTGACAATTCTGAGAGAAAATTTATTAAACTGGAAAGGCTAAAAAAAATTATAATTTCTGCAATGAAACAATCATTAAAATTTCACTTACCAAAACTAAATGAGGTGGTTACTTTATCAGAATTTTTAAAACATAATCAGACACAAGGAAAATATATCGCACATTGTGTAGAAAATGAGAAACAATTAATGAAAGATGTACTCCTACCTCAAGAATCTTCTACTATTTTAATTGGACCTGAAGGAGATTTTTCATTTTCAGAAATAGAGAAAAGCTTGCAGAAAGGATATACTCCAATAACACTTGGTGAGGCTAGATTAAGAACTGAAACAGCAGCTTTGGTGTCTGTCATGAATGTTTCATTCATCAATCAATAAGAATTGCTATCTTAGTTTAAAATTACACTTAAATTGAAGTTTACAAAAATTTTTCTTTTGGTTATTGTAAGTTTTTCTGTGAAGATTTCCTCACAAGAAGTAGCAGTTTTAAAATATAACGGTGGCGGAGATTGGTATTCCAATCAAACTGCTGTTCCCAACTTAATTAAGTTTGCAAATAAAAACTCAAACACAAAAATTAAATTAAATCAAGGTACTGTAGCCGTAGGAAGTATAGATCTTTTTAACTTTCCTGTTGTTTTCATGACTGGTCATGGAAATGTATTTTTCACAGAACAAGAAGCACAAAATTTACGTAATTACTTAACATCTGGTGGGTTTCTTCATGTGTCTGATAATTATGGATTAGATAAATATATTAGAAGAGAAATGAACAAAGTTTTTCCTAAATTGAAATTCCAGGAAATTCCTAGTAATCACCCCATTTATAATCAAACATTTATTTTTAAAAATGGAATCCCTAAAATTCACGAACATGATAAAAAAAAACCAAAAGGTTTTGGATTATTTTTCGAAGGTAGATTGGTATGTTTTTATGATTACGAATCTGATTTAAGTGACGGATGGGAAGACAGTTCTATTCATAACAACCCTCAAAATATTAGATTAAAAGCTTTAAAAATGGGTTCAAATATTATAGAATATGCTTTTAAAAACTAATGGTGATATCCTTATTGATAGTATTAAAATTAACTTTGATACAGAGGGACTTTGGATATTAAATATAGCGTTGTCTGTTATTATGTTTGGCGTAGCCCTGAGTATAAAAATTGATGATTTTAAACTTCTTATTAAGAAACCTAAAATTCTACTTGTAGGAGTTTTTTCTCAATTTTTCTTATTACCAGCACTCACATTTGTAGCTATTCTAATCATAAAACCTCATCCAAGTTTTGCTTTGGGAATGATGATGATAGCCGCCTGTCCCGGTGGTAATATTTCTAATTTTTTTAGTAAGATGGCTAAAGGTAATTCAGCCTTATCTGTAAGTTTAACTGCATTTGCAACAGTCATATGTTTACTAATGACCCCTTTAAATTTACAGTTTTATAGTGGATTATACGAACCTACTAACGAAATCATTAAAACAGTTCAATTAGATCCTATTGAACTATTTAAATTAGTTTTATTAATACTAGGGATACCTATTGTACTGGGAATGTTTTTAAACCATTACTTTGAGGAAATTTCAAAAAAAATTGAAGTATTACTAAAGCCCTTTTCAATTATTATTTTTTTAGCATTGATTGTTATTGCATTCTATGATAATATAGATGTTTTTTTAAATTATATTCATTTGGTTGCCGGATTGGTGATTTTTCATAATATTGGAGCCTATTGTATTGGATTCTACACAGCAAAAACATTTGGACTAGAGAAAAGAGATAGAAAAACTATCTCTATGGAAACTGGAATTCAAAATGGCGGATTGGGATTGTTACTAATATTTCAATTTTTTGATGGTTTAGGAGGGATGGCTTTATTAGCTGCTTTTTGGAGTATCTGGGATATTTTCTCAGGACTTGTATTAGCTGCTTTTTGGGCTAGAGATAACAAACAATTAAAATAGTTTAATAATTTTGAAAACAGTTTGGTATTATTTTTTTAAAATTCTTTTAAAGTCTTCTTTATTTTTTATGACAAAAAAAATAATAGTTAATGGAAAAGAAAATATACCAAAAAAAGGGGCCGTTTTATTCATGGTAAACCATCCTAACGGGCTTTTAGATCCTTTAATAGTTACAACAAACAATCCAAGGACTAATTACTTTCTAACTCGGGCAGCTAGTTTCAAAAAGCCATTAGTGAGATGGTTCCTAAATTCTTTAAATCTTATAGCTATTTACAGAATAAGAGACGGTGTTAGTCAATTAAATAAGAATAAAGGAGTTTTTGAAAAATGTTTTAATCTATTAAACAATCACAAAGCATTGATGATTTTTCCTGAGGGAAGTCATGATAAAAGAAGATCTGTAAGAAGGTTAAGTAAGGGGTTTACAAGAATAGTTTTTGGAGCTATAGAAAGAAATCCAAAACTACAAATTCAAATCATCCCTGTTGGGATAACTTATCAAAATTCATCTACTTACCCTTTTAAAGTTTCATTAAATTATGGAACCCCAATTTTAGCAAATGACTTTTATAAACCAAACTTAACTCATTCTGATATAACAAGAATAAAGGATGCTATTTCTGATCAATTAAAAGTACTTTCAGTACATATTCCTTTGAATGAAAATTATGAAAAAAGAGTAGAAAAATTAAATTCTGCAAATGTTGATTTTACGAAAGTTGATGAGGTTAATTCAATGATAAAGTCTAAGATTATTATTGCTAAAGAGAGAGAGGCTAATTTTGTTAAATTTTTAAGACCTATTGTATTGTTAAATAGTTTAATACCCTGGTTGTTGTGGAAATATGTGAAAAATAAGATTACAGAATTTGAATTTATAAGTACTTTTAAGTTTGGTGTAGGCTCTTTGACAGTAATTCCTTTCTTTCTAGTAAATAGTTATATAATCTGCAATCTATTTACTTTACAAAGTAGTATTATATATTTTGCCTGTTCAATATTAATACTAATAATCTACAGTAAATTTCATTCTACTCCGGCAAGATAGCATCTTGTATAATCTGTTGTATTTTTGTTCTAATATCTTCATCTACCAAACCAGTATTTTCCATGGTTGGAAATACTCGATTGGATAGAAAAACATATAAAATTTCACTCTCAGGATCTGCCCAAGTGTAAGCACCAGTAAATCCACTATGTCCAAAACTTTCGTCTGAAACACACCCACATGTTGCCTTAATTTCTGGATCTAATTGAGGTTTATCAAACCCCAATCCTCTTCGTACTTTTTTATCAGAATAATATCGCTTATTAAACTTATCAAACGTTTTTTTCTTAAAATAACGTTTCCCTCCATAATACCCTTTTTGCAGATATAATTGCATCATTTTTGCAACATCATTTGCATTGGCAAATAAACCAGCATGACCTCCTACTCCACCTAACATAGCTGCCCCCATGTCATGAACATAACCATGCAGTAATTGATTTCTATAATATGTATCTTTTTCTGAGGGAACTATTGAAGATTTATCTAATTTATTCAGTGGTAGATAAGTCATCCTGTTTGCACCTAATGACTTATAAAATTGCTCTTGAACTAAATTATCTAAACTACTTTTATATTTCTTTTCTAAGGCTTCTTTAAAGAGATAATAGCCTAAATCACTGTATTTATAATCAGCTTCTAGTCTTTGTTCAGAATCTCTTATAAACTTATAAATAGAATCTTTATAAGAATTATTTAAGTATAAATTCTCAGCAACTTTAACTGAAAATTTTTTAGATTTACTTTGACTGTAAAACTCTTTTAAATTATTTTTTGTAATGCTATCTTGTGTTAGCTTGTAGAAAGGAATCCATGCTTTTAAACGGCCGTAATGAGATAAAATTTCTAGAATAGTTAGTGTATCTTTATTAGAATTTTTAAAAGCTGGCAATATACTTTTAACGGTAGAGGTTAATTTTATTTTCTTATCCTCCTCTGCTTTTATCATCATAGGCAAT
>JABAZK010000146.1 GCA_018608485.1 Flavobacteriaceae bacterium
TATCTATTTTAAACCTCATTCTAACGAATGAGGTTTTTTTTTGGAGTATATTTATCAATATGAAATATTCTAACTCTTATCTTATTTCAATTCAATATTTAGGTTTTCGTTTTCACGGTTGGCAAAAACAAAAAAATGTGATGTCTTTACATGAAATGGTAGACAAAACGTTGGGGTTTGTTTTTTTACATAAAAGTTTTAAGACCTTAGGATCAAGTAGAACAGATTCTAAAGTTTCTGCAAACACCTATTTTTTTCAATTATTTACAAATGAGTTGGTAGAAGAGACAGAATTTCTGAAGAGTTTTAATTCTAATGCTCCATCAGATTTAAAAGTACTTACTTTAAAAAATATTTCAAAGCCTTTCAACATCATACAATCATCAAAATTAAAAGAATATCATTATTATTTTTCTCAAGGAACAAAGAATCATCCTTTTTCGGCAGCTCTTCTTGTGGGATTTCAAGATGCCCTAGATATTGAATTGATGCAAAAAGGAGCAAAACTATTTGAAGGGACTCATTATTTTCATAAGTACTGTACAGAGCCTACTGAACATACTATTTTTAAAAGAGATATACTTTCTTGTGTTATTGAGAAAAATACTATTTTGACTGCGAATTTCTTTCCTGAAACTAGTTATGTGCTTAAAGTACGAGGTGTTGGTTTCCTTAGATATCAAATACGTTTAATGATGGGCGTTTTAGTTGAGCTAGGCAAAAACAAAATATCTCTTGATTTTATCATCAATTCTTTAAAAGAAGATAATGATAGAAAATTTCTAAGAACTATTGCTCCTGGGTCAGGGCTTCAGTTATATGATTTAAAATTTGATTGAAAATATTTTTCTTTTCAATAAAACTACAATTAACCCTTTATGAGTCCTCTAGAAATCACAATTTTTTGAATTTCTGAAGTTCCTTCATAGATTTGGGTAATTTTAGCATCACGCATTAGTCTTTCTACATGATATTCTTTCACAAACCCGTTACCACCGTGAATTTGTACAGCTTCTACAGTATGTTCCATAGCTACTTTAGATGCATATAATTTAGCCATCGCACTAGACATATCATAATTATTTCCTTGGTCTTTATCCCACGCTGCTTTCATTACTAAATGACGTGCCGCAGTGATTTCTGTATACATGTCTGCCAATTTAAAGGCTATGGCTTGATGGTTACAGATTTCTGTTCCGAAAGCTTTTCTTTCTTTAGAATATTTTAAAGCTAACTCATAAGCTCCGGAGGCTATACCAAGTGCCTGAGCAGCAATACCAATTCGACCTCCAGAAAGTGTTTTCATGGCAAATTTAAAACCAAACCCATCTTCACCAATTCTATTCTCTTTAGGAACCTTCACGTCATTAAATTGTAGTGTATGTGTGTCACTACCTCTAATACCAAGTTTATCTTCTTTTGGTCCAATGTCAAACCCATCCATTCCTTTTTCTACAATAAAAACGTTGATTCCTTTAGGTCCTTTGTCTCGATCTGTTTGGGCTATTACCAAATACACATCAGAACGACCACCGTTGGTAATCCAGTTTTTTGTACCATTCAAAACATAGTGATCACCCATGTCTCTAGCAGTAGTTCTTTGTGAAGTAGCATCACTACCAGCCTCGGGTTCACTTAAGCAAAATGCACCTATATATTCTCCTGTTGCTAATTTTGTTAAATATTTTTGTTTTTGTTCTTCAGAACCATATTGCTCTATTCCATAACAGACTAAAGAGTTGTTTACGGATACAATTACAGAAGCTGATGCATCTATTTTTGATAGTTCTTCCATAATTAAAACATAAGAAAAAGTATCCATTCCACTTCCTCCGTATTTTGGATCAACCATGATCCCTAAAAAACCTAAATCCCCCATTTTTTTTACAAGCTCATTAGGGAATTCTTGCTTGTTATCTCTTTCAATGACTCCAGGAAGTAATTCTGTTTGTGCAAAATCACGAGCTGCATCTCTAATCATTAAATGTTCTTCGGTAAGATTAAAATCCATTTAGTATATGTGTTATTGAATTCGTAAAAAAAGAGCTCAAATATACTTTTTTACTAGCATATTTTCAACAAACATTTCATATTTTTACGGATATGAATGATAACTATATTTATTCAATTGGATTGATGTCAGGAACTTCGTTGGATGGGTTGGATATAGTATATGTTAAGTTCCATAAAAAGGATTATAGTGACTTCGAAATAATTCATTCAAATACGATCAAGTATTCAGAATTTTGGGAGGCAAGATTGAAAAATTCAATTCATTTAGATACAGAACTCCTTTCCGTTCTTGATTATGATTATGGGCAGTATCTGGGGAATAAAACACAAGAATTTATTTCTAAAAATAAAATTACTTCTTTAGATTTTATTGCATCCCATGGGCATACTGTATTGCACCAGCCAGATAATGGAATAACTTTTCAGGTTGGTGATGGTCAACAAATTTATAATGTAACTAATTGTACTACTGTTTCTGATTTTAGAACTCAAGATGTTCAGTTAGGAGGCCAAGGAGCTCCTCTCGTCCCAATAGGTGACAGAATATTATTTTCAGAATATGAAGCTTGTGTAAATTTAGGAGGCTTTGCAAATATTTCTTATGAATATGGGGATAACCGCATCGCTTTTGATATTTGTCCAGTTAATATTGTTATGAATTATTATTCTAAGAAAATTGGATTAGATTATGATGATAAGGGAATTATTGCCTCTAAAGGGTCTGTTCATGAAGGGTTGCTAAAAGATTTAAATTCACTTGATTATTATTCAAGAAAGCCACCAAAATCATTAGGTTTAGAGTGGGTTTTCCGATATGTTTACCCGTTATTTGATGACTATAAGTTAGATGTAGAAGATGTTTTAAGGACATTTATTGAGCATACTGCCCAACAAATATCAATTATTATTCATCCTTTTAATAATGTTTTATTTACTGGTGGGGGTGTTTATAATGATTTTTTACTAAAGAGAATACAAATTCATTCTAAAACACAAATTATTCTACCTCCGGATGACATTATTAATTATAAGGAGGCACTGATTTTTTCTTTACTTGGGGTGTTAAAAATTCATGAAAAAATTAATTGCTTATCAAGTGTAACGGGTGCAAAAATAAATCATTCCTCTGGAAAAATATTTAATCAAAATATCTCAGATTAGTGTTTTTTTTACTTAATTTGGTTGACATGAAATTACTTTAAATGTTTAAAATTAAATAGCTATTAATGAAGGACTTATTAAAGAAATATGAAGAAAAAAAACCAGAAATAGTTTTCAATTGGAAAGATCCGGAGACTGAAGCTGAAGGTTGGACTGTAATTAATTCACTACGAGGTGGAGCAGCAGGAGGAGGCACAAGAATGAGAAAAGGATTAGACATGAATGAAGTCCTCTCATTAGCTAAGACAATGGAGGTTAAATTTACCGTTTCAGGACCTTCCATAGGGGGGGCTAAGTCTGGAATTAATTTTGATCCAAATGATCCTAGAAAAAGAGGTGTCTTGGAACGATGGTATAAAGCAGTTACTCCATTATTAAAACATTACTATGGTACTGGAGGAGATTTAAATGTAGACGCAGATAAAGATGTAATTCCAATTACCGAAGATTGTGGTGTATGGCATCCTCAAGAAGGTATTTTTAATGGACATTTTAAACCTACTGAAGCAGATAAGATTAATAGAATCGGTCAACTCAGACTTGGAGTTATTAAAATAATAGAAAATAAAAAGTTCTCACCAGATTTATCAAGGAAATATACCATTGCTGATATGCTAACTGGCTATGGTGTTGCAGAAGCTGTTAAGCATTATTATACTATTTACGGAGGCAATATAAAAGATAAAAGAGCGGTTGTTCAGGGTTTTGGAAATGTTGGATCTGCTGCCGCTTTTTATTTAACCCAATTAGGGGCAAAAGTTGTTGGAATTATAGACAGAGATGGAGGGATTATTAAAGAAAACGGTTTTTCTTTAGATGAGATGACTCAATTATTTCTAAACAAAGAGGGTAATAAACTTGTTACAGATCATATCATACCTTTTGATGAAATAAATAATAAAATATGGTCTCAAAACGCAGAGATTTTCATACCCGCTGCGGCTTCCAGATTAGTTTCTAGAGAACAAATCACCCAAATGATTTCGTCTGGTTTAGAGGTGATTTCCCCAGGTGCTAACGTGCCATTTGCAGATAAAGAAATTTTCTTTGGACCCATTATGGAATTTACAGACTCTCAAGTTAGTTTATTACCTGATTTTATTTCTAACTGCGGAATAGCAAGAGTCTTCGCCTATTTAATGGAATCTAGGCTGAAATTACCTATGCAGGATGAAGCAATTTTTAGAGATACCTCTGAAACTATTAAAAAAGCTCTCATGAATACTTTTAATAAAAATAATAGTAAAAAAGAAATTTGTAAAACAGCATTTGAAATTGCGTTGAAACAATTAATTTAAGTTAAAAAATTACATGGAAATCATCATCATCATTGTATTTATACTGGGATACTTAGGAATAACTTTAGAACACAACCTAAAATTAGATAAGCTGATACCAGCATTAATTATGATGTCTATATGTTGGGCAATTATAGCACTTGGAGTTGATAGCTTTTCAAATTGGTTTGATTCCAGTAAACACGTCTTGGTTGAAGGCTTTTCTTCTATGTTGCACGCTGATAAAATGCATTTAGTAGAGGAAACATTACTGCATCATTTAGGGAAAACAGCAGAAATTTTAGTCTTTCTCTTAGGAGCTATGACTATTGTTGAAATTATAGATTATTTTGACGGATTCTCAACAATTAAAGGCTATGTAAATTTTAAAAGTAAAAAGAAATTACTTTGGATGTTTGCTATT
>JABAZK010000182.1 GCA_018608485.1 Flavobacteriaceae bacterium
TTTTTGGCAAGTGATAAAATAATGGAGTAAGAAATAACAAGGTTAAAAGTACCATAACTACTGAAACCAATGAGGCCATTCCTGTTGTTGCTCCAGATTCTTGGTTGATAGCTGATCTTGAAAAACTTGATGTAGAGGGATAGGCTTTAAACCAAGATCCAATGATATTACTTAAGCCTAAAGCTATTAATTCTTGATTTGGTCTAAGTTTATATTCGTCTTGTTTAGCTTCCAACGATTTCCCTATAGATATCGTTTCTAGATACCCAACCATTACTAATGTTAGTGCAATTGGTAATAACTCTCTCATTTGACTAATATCCATCTCAGGAAAAGAAAATGAAGGCAAGCCCGAAGGGATGTCTTTTACAATAGCTACATCAGAAAATTCATCTCCAAAATAGCGTATTGTTAAAATTCCAACAACTACAACGAGTAATGCATTTGGTATTTTTTTATTTATTTTTCTTAATAAAATAATCACACCTACAGAGGTCAATCCAATTACGGTAGTATGTGAATTAAAGTCTATGATATTAAACCAAATATCTTCCAACACATATTGGATTTGATCACTTTGAACAAAATCTACCCCAAATAAATTTCTAAATTGATTAATGCCTATGGTCAATGCAACTGCAGAAGTAAAGCCAGAGATTACAGGTTTCGATAAAAAATTAACAATGAACCCAAGCCTAAATACACCCAATAAAAATTGAATGGATCCTACCATGAATGCCAATAATATTGCTATAGCTATATAACTGTCTGAGCCAGCTAAAGCTAGTGTTGAAACACCAGTAGCCACAATTAATGAATCCATAGCTACAGGACCTATAGCTACTTGTCTAGAAGAACCAAATATTGCGTACACAAGTTGGGGAACCAAAGCACAATATAAACCGTAGATTGGAGGTAAGCCAGCAATTAACGCATACGCTATTCCTTGAGGAATTAGAATGATAGAAACAGTTATTCCCGCTATAAAATCTCCTTTCAATCTGGAGCTATTATAGTTAGGTAACCATTCTAAAATTGGTATAAGTTCTTTTATTTTTTTCATCTATATGTGACCAAGGAATTAGTGTCTCATCTTAAACAGCATTAAAATAATTCTCCTTGACTTTTCCCTTTTACTCGATTTAAATGTGTGTAAGCCAATTCAGTAACTTCTCTTCCTCTTGGAGTTCTCATAATAAAACCTTCTTGAATTAAAAAGGGCTCATAGACCTCCTCTATAGTTTCTCCATTTTCTCCAACTGCGGTAGCTAGGGTACTAATACCAACCGGACCTCCTTTGAACTTATCTATGATCGTAGTTAAAATTTTGTTATCCATTTCATCCAGACCATATGCATCTACATTTAGCGCTTTTAAAGCATATTTGGCAATTTCTATAGTAATCTTACCGTTACCTTTTATTTGAGCAAAATCTCTAACTCTTCTAAGTAACGAGTTTGCTATTCTTGGTGTTCCTCTACTTCTACCTGCAATCTCTATTGCAGACTCCATAGAAATAGGAACATTTAAAATTGCAGCACTCCGTTGAACTATGGTTGTTAATAATTCTTTCTTATAATAATTTAATCTACTACTAATTCCAAAACGGGCTCGCATAGGTGCAGTTAGCAATCCTGAACGAGTAGTGGCTCCAATCAAAGTAAATGGCTCTAAATTGATTTGAACCGTTCTTGCGTTGGGTCCAGATTCAATCATAATATCTATTTTATAGTCTTCCATTGCAGAATATAAATATTCTTCTACAATAGGACTTAATCTGTGAATTTCATCAATAAACAATACGTCTCTTTCGTCTAGGTTGGTTAATAAGCCCGCTAAATCTCCAGGTTTGTCTAAAACCGGACCTGAAGTAACCTTAATCCCTACTTGTAACTCGTTAGCTAATATATGGGCCAGTGTTGTTTTTCCTAGACCAGGAGGTCCATGAAATAAAGTATGATCTAAAGCCTCTTCTCTTTGATTGGCCGCTTCAACAAAAATCTTCAAATTTTCTATCGCTTGTTCTTGACCTGTAAAGTCATCAAACGAGAGCGGTCTCAATTTTTTTTCTACGTCCAACTCCTCATTTGAGTAGTTTTCATTTTCTGGATTTAGATGTTCATTCATATTACAAATATACTAGAAATTGAAGATTGAATTACTTCGTCTCAAAAAACAAAAAACCTTTCCAAAAAGGAAAGGTTTTAACTATTTTTTTTATCAATTAAGATGGCTCTTCTCCTGGAAGTAGTGGAACTGTTTGGGATACCCAATCTTTTCCATGAAGATAATCACTACTATCATCTTCTGGATCTACTTTTTTACTATAGTCATAAGCCCATCTGTGAACCTCTGGAATTTTTCCTGGCCAATTTCCATGTATGTGCTCTACTGGAGTAGTCCATTCTAATGTATTTGAATTCCATGGATTTTGACTTGATTTCTCTCCTCTGTAGATAGAGATAAAGAAGTTAGCTAGGAATATAATTTGACCAATCCCACCAATTAAAGCAAAATATGTAATCACTACATTAGTGTCAGATACATCATCAAACATTGGAAATGCTGTATTAGAATAATATCTTCTTGGAAGACCTGCTAATCCGATAAAGTGCATCGGAAAAAATACACCATAAGCACAAATGATAGTGATCCAGAAATGCCAATATCCCATGGCTTTATTCATTAATTTACCATACATCTTAGGGAACCAATGATAGATTCCTGCATACATTCCAAATATAGCAGATACACCCATTACTAAATGGAAGTGAGCGACTACGAAATAGGTATCATGTATGTTGATGTCTAAAGCAGAATCACCTAATACTAACCCTGTTAAACCTCCGGTAACAAAGGTAGAAACTAATCCAATTGAAAACAACATGGCCGGATTTAATTGTAGGTTCCCTTTCCAAAGTGTTGTGATATAATTAAATGCTTTCACAGCAGATGGAATAGCAATTAATACCGTTGTAAAGGTAAATACAGATCCTAAAAATGGATTCATTCCTGAAATAAACATATGGTGCCCCCAAACAATGGTAGATAGAAAGGCAATAGCCATAATAGATCCAATCATTGCTCTATATCCAAAAATTGGTTTTCTAGAGTGTGTTGAAATAATTTCAGACGTAATTCCTAGGGCTGGTAATAATACAATATATACTTCTGGATGTCCTAAGAACCAAAATAAGTGTTCAAATAATACCGGTGAACCTCCTTGGTAATGTAATACTTCACCACTTATAAATATATCTGAAAGGAAAAAGGATGTACCAAAACTTCTATCAAATATCAATAATAAGGCAGCAGACAAAAGAACTGGAAAAGAAACAACACCTATAATTGCTGTAATAAAGAACGCCCACATAGTTAGGGGTAATCTTGTCATTCTCATTCCTTTTGTACGTAAATTTAAAACTGTTACGATATAATTTAATGACCCAATTAATGAAGAAGCAATAAAAATTGCCATGGAGCTTAACCATAATGTCATTCCTAGTCCAGAACCAGGTATAGCTTGTGGTAATGCACTTAAGGGTGGGTATATTGTCCATCCTGCAGATGCTGGTCCGGCTTCTACAAATAATGAAATAACCATAACAACACTAGAGATAAAAAACAACCAATAAGAAATCATGTTTAAGAAACCTGATGCCATATCACGTGCTCCAATCTGTAATGGAATTAATAAATTTGAAAAAGTACCGCTTAATCCAGCAGTTAATACAAAAAATACCATGATAGTTCCGTGGATAGTAACCAATGCCAAATAAATATCTGGGCTCATAATACCGTCTGTTTGGTGGGGTCCTAAAAAAGCTTCTATAATAGTAAAAGACTTTTCTGGCCATGCTAACTGTAAACGAAATAACATAGACATGAATATTCCTATAACCCCCATTATCATTCCTGTAATTAAGAATTGTTTAGAGATCATTTTATGATCATGACTAAAAATATATTTTGTTACAAATGTTTCTTTATGATGATGTTCTGACATAATCTAACTTTTTTTGTATTCTGTATTTATTTTATAACTTTTCTGCAAAAGTAGGTTGCTCTGCCAACCACTTATTATACTCTTCTTCTTCTTCAACCACAATTTTCATTTGCATGCTGTAATGAGATGCTCCACAAATCTTGTTACAAAGAAGTACATAATCAAACTCATATAAATCCTCTCCCTTTTCGGAACGAATTTTATTAATTCCTCTAGTTTTATCCATTACCTCAGATTGTTGTCTCATTTCTTCGGTGGTATATTTTGGTGTAAAGCCAAATTGAGTAACCATTCCTGGAACGCAGTTCATTTGTGCTCTAAAGTGAGGCATATAAGCTGAGTGCAATACATCTTGTGATCTAAACTTAAATAATACTTTTTTCCCTTTTGGTAAGTGAAGCTCAGATACAGGCTTATCATCTAGAGATGCAGCATCAGACATATCTACACCAATAGGATTATTAGTCTCGTCTATAAAGTTTACGTTTCCAAGTCCTAATGTATTATCTGCACCTGCATAACGAGCCTGCCAAGCAAATTGCTTAGCATATACCTCAATAACAATTGGATCTTCACTTTCATCTATGTTCATGACTTCTGTCCATTGAAAGATTCCGAAACCAATTAATACAATAATAACTACTCCTGGGATTACAGTCCAAATCATTTCTAACATATGATTGTCTGCGTAAAATTTTGCTTTATTTGTTTTTTTACCTCTGTACTTGTAGGTAAAAAAGAAAATAATAAACTGCATGATAAACTGAACAATTCCTATCAACCAAAAAGAAATATCAAATAATAAGTCATCATTTTCACCCTCGTAAGAAGCTGATTCTGGCAACATTA
>JABAZK010000181.1 GCA_018608485.1 Flavobacteriaceae bacterium
TGGTGATGAGATCTAAAAAACCATTGATAAATCTACTCATGCCAAATTTTGTTTCTCCGTATTTTCTTGCTTGGTGTTGAACAATTTTTTCACCAATTTTTAAAAATCCTTTATTTTTTGCTAAAACAGGAATATATCGATGCATTTCACCTCGTACCTTAACTGTTTTAACAACGATGTTTTTGTATGCCTTTAAGCCACAATTAAAATCATGTAAATCTAAACCTGATGTTTTTCTAGCTGCCCAATTAAATAATTTTGAAGGGATGTTTTTTGCAATTACATTATCATACCTTTTCTTTTTCCATCCAGAGACTAGATCAAAATTTCCTTCTGTGATTAGTTTATATAATTCAGGAATTTCGTCTGGGC
The DNA here is from genome assembly GCA_018608485.1 of Flavobacteriaceae bacterium. GTDB lineage: Bacteria > Bacteroidota > Bacteroidia > Flavobacteriales > Flavobacteriaceae > Polaribacter. Next base: position 373 of record JABAZK010000181.1, read on the forward strand.
TATCTTGCAAGTCAGCATCCATGGTAATCACTACGTTTCCAACTGCAATTTGAAAGCCAGCATGTAATGCTTGTGATTTTCCAAAGTTTTTTTGGAAACGAATACCTTTTACACTGCTTGTTTTTTGTGATATTTGTTCAATAACTTTCCATGATGCATCCGTGCTACCATCATCTATAAAAATGACCTCATATAAAAACCGATTGGACTGCATCATAGATGCAATCCAATCGTATAGTTCTTTTAAAGATTCTTCTTCGTTAAATAAAGGTATGACTACCGATATGTCCATAAGTGATTATTTACAATGCAAAGTTAAACATATTCTTTACACTAAAAATAATTTCTAGTATTGGTCTTCTTCTGTTCTTTTCATAATGGCCCCTGCAATGGCAGAAATAATAAAACCAAAGAATGCAGCAGCAATGATACCAATGGCTGAGGTGATTGCTGGACTAGAAAATTTTTCCATCATTGATTTCGAGGATTCTATTTGTTCTTCAGTCATATTTAATTCTTCCCAAGCAAGAACTTGTTTCTCCATCAAAAGGTTCATGAAGTCAGGTTCAATAAAATTAATGAAAATTAAATTATAAATGATTCCTATTAAACCACTTATAATAGAAATTCCAACACCAATCTTAACAGATTGCCCCCAAGTGATAAGGTTATCATTTGCAGATTTAAAATTTTTAATACCCAAAACTATAATAATAATCATGGCTATAAAACCTAGTGTACCTACCCTCCAATCTTGATCAAGATGAATACCTATTGCATAGGCAATTAAGTTGATGAAAATACTTGTTAGACCTAGAACTAGTCCATAATTTAGCATTGTGCTTTTAGTTGAAATTTTGTTTTCCATGATTGAATATTTTAATTAGTTTCTTAACAAATATATAGCTTTCATCATAGTAATCTATGTTTTTTATGAAGGCATAACAATGAATTAGTATCTAAATGGTTGTAAAAGTTACACTAAAAAAGGATAAAGTTTCATTTGTTTAAATAAAAATTGGTTGTAGATTTGCCTCGGCAAGTCCTACACAACTAGCTCCCTCGGAATCTCCCAGGGCGGGAACGCAGCAAGAGTACTTGGTTGTAGCAGTGTGATGTAGGTAGCTTGCCTTTTTTTGTGTTCAATTTTCTTTTCTTTTACCATTATTCATAAGTCTGTTAATATCTAGCAATTAAATTCTGAGGTTTACATCCTTTCTTTTTAGATATTTGTTTGAAATTAATCTCTTTCATTTTTTTATGTCCAAAATAGTTTTAATCACAGGTGCTTCCTCAGGAATTGGAAAATCTACGGCTAAACTTTTATCAAACAAGGGGTTTAGAGTCTATGGTACAGGAAGAAATCCAAATACAAATGAAAATATAGGGTATTCATTAATTCCCTTGGATGTTACTAAATCTGAAACAATCTCTTTAGCTATAGATTTGATTTTAGAAAAAGAAGGTCGTTTAGATGTGCTTGTAAATAATGCTGGAATGGGAATAACTGGCCCCATAGAAGATACACCCACTAATGAAATGAGAAAAGTTTTTGAAACTAATTTTTTTGGAGCCATAGACATGATGAAAGCAGTTCTACCTCAGATGCGTAAACAGCAATCTGGAACCATCATCAACGTCACATCAATTGCTGGATATATGGGTTTGCCCTATAGAGGTGTGTATTCTGCAACAAAAGGAGCTTTAGATTTAGTGTCAGAGGCGGCTAGAATGGAGGTTAAAGAGTTTGGTGTTAATATAGTTACTATTGCTCCGGGCGATGTTGCTACAAATATTGCAGCTGGTAGATATCATACTCCTGTTTTTGATAACTCTGCCTACAAAGAAAAGTATCAGATGAATTTAGATTTGATGGATTCACATGTAGATAGTGGAATGAATCCAATTAAAATGGCCGAAAAGATACATCAGATTGTTAATTTAAAACAACCAATTGTGCACTATAAAGTAGGTGCATTTATGGAGAAATTTTCCATTGTGTTAAAAAAAATACTACCAAGTAAAATTTACGAAAAACTACTAATGAATCATTATAAATTATAATTAAGAACTAAACAAATCATATGAAATTTTTTATTGACACTGCCAATTTAGAACAAATTAAAGAAGCCCAAGCAATGGGTATTTTGGACGGAGTGACCACCAATCCGTCTTTAATGGCTAAAGAAGGCATTACGGGGGAAGCTAACATCATCAATCATTACAAAGCAATTTGTGAAGAAGTAGATGGAGATGTTTCAGCTGAGGTAATCTCTACAGACTATGAAGGAATGGTTAGGGAAGGAGAAGCTTTAGCTGCTTTAAATCCTCAAATTGTTGTGAAGCTACCTATGATAGCTGATGGTGTAAAAGCTTGTAAATATTTTTCAGATAAAGGAATTAAAACAAATGTTACTTTAGTTTTTTCAGCTGGTCAAGCATTACTAGCTGCTAAAGCCGGTGCTACTTATGTTTCTCCTTTTATTGGACGATTAGATGATATTTCTACAGATGGATTAAATTTAATTTCTGAGATTAGATTAATCTTTGACAATTATATGTATGATACCCAAATACTAGCAGCATCAGTAAGGCATACTATGCATATTATAGATTGTGCTAAAATAGGTGCAGATGTGATGACGGGTCCTTTAAGTGCCATTTCTGGTTTGTTAAAACATCCACTCACTGATATTGGATTAGCTAAGTTTTTAGCTGATTTCAAAAAAGGAAATTAAAGTACTTGATTTCAAATAATCAGTAAAATCAGGAAATAAAAAAGTAAGTCACTTTTTTATTTCCTGATTTTTTTATTTTAACAATTAAATCCTAGATAAAGGCAGTAACTTTGCAAACGAGGAATTGATCAATTTTTTAACAGAAAATGTATCCTAAAAAAGAATTAGCACAAATTATTATCGCTGCTTGTCACCAATTTGAAATCCAGACTATTGTTATTTCTCCAGGTTCAAGAAATGCGCCGCTTACAATAGGGTTTTCTAATCATCAAGATTTTGAAGCTTTAAGTATAGTTGACGAGCGATGTGCCGCTTTTTTTGCTTTAGGTATTGCTCAACAATCACAAAAGCCAGTTGCTTTGGTTTGCACATCGGGTTCTGCCATGTTAAATTATTATCCTGCAATAGCTGAAGCTTTTTACAGTCAAATTCCTTTAGTTGTAATTTCTGCAGACAGACCCTCTCATCTAATTGATATTGGTGATGGCCAAACTATCCGTCAAGAAAATGTATTTCATAATCATATTTTATTTAGTGCAAATTTGAAAGAAAATGATTCTGAAAAGAATATGATAAAGTTATCAAAGGCTTTTTCATTGCTTCATAAAGTAAAAGGACCTATTCATATCAATGCACCTTTTGATGAACCTTTATATGAAACAGTAGGTGTTATGAATGATTTCTCATTAATAAAAGAAGAATCAGACACTGAGGTTGTTATCGATTATGAAAATCTGGCTCAACAATGGAATAGCGCAAGCAAGAAAATGATTTTGGTAGGGGTGCATTATCCTAATTCAGAATTAGAAATTTTATTAGATAAAGTTGCTGATGACCCTTCTGTGTTAGTACTCACAGAAACTACTTCTAACCTTCACAACAAAAGATTTATTAAATCTATAGACAATCTAATTTTTAATTTAACAAAAGAGGAGTTTTCAGACCTTCAACCAGATATACTATTAACTTTTGGAGGATTAATAGTGTCTAAAAAAATTAAAAAATTTTTACGAGATTATTCACCATCAGAACATTGGCATATTAATGAGTTAAGAGCTTTTGACACGTATCATGTTTTAAGCAAACACATTAAAACGGATAGTTTTTCTTTCTTTGAAAATTTTCATCAGCTAGTAGATTTTAATAACAATAGTAACTACGAACATCACTGGACTCATTATAAAAATTTAACTAGAAAAAAACACAAACAATTTATTAAAAATGCTATTTACTCAGATTTAAAAGTATTTGAGAAGGTTTTAAAAGTAGTTCCAGATTTTTCAGAAGTCCAATTTAGCAATAGTGCCATTATCAGATATTCTCAACTTTTTGAGATGAATAAAACAATTACGGTTTTTTGTAATCGTGGAACTAGTGGGATAGATGGAAGTACTAGCACTGCTATTGGAGCTGCATTCATGTCAAAAAAGAGAACTACGTTTATTTCTGGTGATCTCAGTTTTTTCTATGACAGTAATGCCCTTTGGAATGATTATATTCCAACTAATTTTAGAATTATTGTTATTAATAATTCTGGTGGAGGTATTTTTAAAATTATACCTGGGCCAAAAGAATCAAATGCTTTAAAATTCTTTGAAACACCCCACTGTCTAACAGCACAACATTTATGTGAAATGCATAGATTAGATTACTGTAAATCACATAATATTGAGACTTTAGATAAAGAACTTGCAGCCTTTTACAAAGAATCTACACAACCTAAATTGCTTGAAATTTTTACTCCTAGTTCACAAAATGACTTGGTTTTAAAAGAATATATCAATAGTTTAAAATAAAATTAAATGGACTTAGAGATAGGACAAAAAGTAGCTATTATTATTGGAACAGAGACTGCTCTTGGATTTACAGTTTTAATTGAAGAATCAATGGAAGGGTTAGTGTATAAGAATGAAGTATTTTCAGATTTAGAGGAGGGTATTGCTACTATAGGATATATCAAAAACATCAGAGAAGACGGAAAGATAGATGTATCAATGAGACCCTTGGGGTACAGAAATACCATAGAGGAAGATACCTTAAAAATACTATATCACCTCGATCAAAATAATGGAATTATAACGTTAACTGATAAAAGCTCACCTGAATCTATTAAGTTTCATCTACAAATGAGTAAAAAAGCTTTTAAAAGAGCAATTGGATCACTATACAGAGATAAAAAAATTAATCTGTATTCTGATAGAATAGAAAAAAATTAATTTTCTTTATTTAATAAACGTTCTATATTTTTATAAAATAAATCTGCATTAGGATCTTGTAAATTCATTTTACCGTAACCTAACCGATATTGTTTAAGAGCTTTTTTAAAATCGTTACCACTCTCATAATATTTACCTAGATAATAATGCCCCATCTCTGAGGTTGGAAAAAGTTTTAAAATCATCTTCCCAAAATCATCTAAATAATCACCATTCTCTTTGTCAAGAATTATATCTTCAATGGCAAATACGTCAGCAGGCCTTATTCCTATGTTAGAACCAAATAAAAATTCAATATCTAAGTATTTTATCTCCAAATATGAAATGGCATCAGGTGGGCTTAAATTTTTTATTTTTTCCTCAAATTCATTCTTTGTAATTCCAGAGTAAATTTCAAAAACCTTTGCAAAAGCTCTAGAGATTCCCTCACTGATAAGTGAAGAAGAACTTGGTGAGTCAGAAAAATCGTCATAGACAACATTAAAATTATCTACATCCACAGTTTTCATGTAAGTTGCAAACTTTTTAATCTTGGCTAGCTTTTTGTCATTAGCATATGGGTTTCCAGCTATGTAAAAATAGAACGTATTGTCTTCATTACTTAAATTAGACAATTTATAAGATTCAATTTGTGTGTTTATGTCATCAGATAAGCTAGGGTTTAAACAGACGTAAGCATTAAAAATTGCATACTTTTCTCTTAAAAAGTGTGTAATAAAATTAGCGGTTAGGCTCTCGCCAACAATCGTTAAGAATGGAGAGGTCTTATAAGATGCCTCCACAAAAGGAATAATTTCATCTCTTATAAAACGATAGAAATCTTTTGAGTCTGGAGTTAATTCACTGGTAATAATATTATAACCAGCATCTTTTGTTCTAGTGTTTTTCATATCAATTCCTACAACAATTTGTTCAGGAGCATTATCTTGATAGGAGTAATAATTTGATGTTCCAACATACAAATCAAATAATTTATGGCCATCAAGAACAATAGCTAAAGGAAAATTTGAAATAGAATCTTTGTTGTAATTTTTTGGGAGATAAATAGAAATATCTCTTACTTCATTTAATATTTCTGAGTCATATTTTTTAAAAATTGTTTCTTGACTGAAAATAGTGGAAATAGAAAATAAAAATATAAGTATGGGTGTAATTTTCATAATTAGGGATAATTTTTTGTTAAATATATAAGTTTTAAAAAAAATAGGACGTATTATTTTTTACATTATCACTTTTACCAACATGGAATGTTTTATTTTTACATAACGATAAAATATTATTTTTTGAATAATAAAATCTAGAATCATGAGAGAGCCTAAATGGGTTACCGCCAAGAAATATGAAGATATTACTTACAAAAAGTCTAACGGTGTAGCTAGAATAGCGTTTAATAGACCCAATGTTAGAAACGCATTTCGTCCAAAAACCACCAGTGAATTATATGATGCGTTTTACGATGCAGGTGAAGACACTTCCATAGGTGTAGTGTTGCTATCAGCTGAAGGCCCCTCTTCTAAAGATGGAATCTTTTCATTTTGTTCTGGTGGAGATCAAAAGGCTAGGGGGCATCAAGGATATGTTGGAGATGATGGATACCATAGATTAAATATCCTAGAAGTACAACGTTTAATAAGATTTATGCCAAAAGCTGTTATTGCTGTTGTTCCTGGATGGGCTGTTGGTGGAGGTCATAGTTTACATGTTGTATGTGATTTAACTTTAGCTTCTAAAGAACATGCTATTTTTAAACAAACAGACGCGGATGTTACCTCTTTTGATGGTGGTTATGGGTCTGCTTATTTAGCAAAAATGGTAGGACAAAAAAAAGCAAGAGAAATTTTCTTTTTGGGAAGAAATTATTCAGCACAAGAAGCTTATGATATGGGGATGGTAAATGCAGTTATCCCTCATGATGAATTGGAGCAAACTGCTTATGAGTGGGCTCAAGAAATATTAGAAAAATCACCTACCTCTATTAAAATGCTCAAATTTGCTATGAATTTAACAGACGACGGTATGGTTGGTCAACAAGTTTTTGCTGGTGAAGCTACTCGCTTAGCTTACATGACGGATGAGGCAAAAGAGGGAAGAGATGCATTTTTAGAAAAAAGAAAACCTAACTTTCCAAAACAATGGATTCCTTAATTAATTTCCTATTGTTCTATGAAAATAATTTGCATTGGGCGAAATTACGCCAAACATATAGAAGAACTTGCTAATGAACGTCCAGATAATCCTGTAGTTTTTCTGAAACCTGATTCGGCTATTTTACCTAACAAAAATCCTTTTTTCATCCCACCTTTCTCAAGTGATGTTCATTATGAAGTAGAAGTGCTTATAAAGATCAATAAGGTAGGGAAACATATAGCTTCAAGATTTGCTCATAAATACTATGATGAAATTGGTTTAGGAATTGATTTTACAGCCAGAGATGTGCAACAACAATGTAAAGAAAAAGGCTTGCCATGGGAAAAAGCAAAAGCCTTTGACGGAAGTGCAGTTATTGGAAATTTTTACAATAAAAAAGACTTCAATTTAGAGAACCTTTCTTTCCAATTATTTAAAAATAATGAAATTGTTCAAGATGGTAATACACAGTCAATGCTCTGGAAAATTGATGAACTAATTAGTTATGTTTCTCAATACTTTACCCTAAAAAAAGGAGATATTATCTTTACTGGAACACCAGCAGGAGTTGGTAAAGTTTCAGAAAATGATGTATTACTTGGACAGATCGAAGGTTTAAAAGCTTTTGAAATTAGAGTGAAATAAGAGATTTTTAAAAATGTACTTTAGTTACAATGCAAAAAGTTTAACACTATTTTTATGAACGCAGAAATTATAACTATTGGAGATGAAATTCTCATAGGTCAAATTGTTGATACTAATTCTCAATGGATTGGTAAGGAACTGAATAAAATAGGTGTTTCTGTGTATCAAATATCATCAATTCAAGACGAAGAACAGCATATTTTAAATGCATTTAAAGAGGCGCAAAGTAGAGCAGATATTGTAATTATTACGGGTGGACTTGGTCCAACTAAAGATGATATTACCAAAAAAACAATAGCGAAGTTTTTTAATGATCAAGAAATTGTCGAATATCCAGAGGTGATAGATCACATAAAAAGGATGTTTAAGAAATATAACATACCTTACAATAAAGTGCAGCAATATCAAGCTCAATTACCATCAAAAGCTAGGTTGTTAATGAATAGAATGGGAACAGCACCTGGAATGTGGTTCTATGAGAATAATACAGTTTTTGTCTCTATGCCAGGAGTTCCCTACGAAATGAAGGGATTGATGAAACATGAGGTAATCCCAAGAATTCAAGAACAATTTAAACTTCCTTTTATTATTCATAAAACGGTTATGACCTATGGTCAAGGCGAAAGTGTCATTGCTGAAAGAATTGAGGATTGGGCAAACAAACTTCCAGATTTTATTAAACTAGCTTATTTGCCTTCTTTTGGTAGAGTTCGTCTTAGATTATCTGCAAAAGGACCCAAAAAACAAGTTCTAGAAGATGGTTTACATACTGTTTTGCAAGAGCTATATTTGTTGCTTTCAGATATAATTACTGGTCATGAAAGTGGTGTTACTATAGAAGAACACATAGGTAATCTTTTAAAAGATTCGGAGAAAACTCTTTGTACTGCAGAAAGTGTTACAGGAGGTAAGATTGCTTCAACAATAGTTTCAGTTCCTGGATCTTCAGTCTATTTTAATGGTAGTATAGTTGCTTACAGCTCTAAAATGAAACAAGAGCTGCTACACGTTTCTTCAGAAACTATTAAAAAATATTCTGTAGTAAGTTCAAATGTTGTTGAAGAAATGGCCATTTCAGCCATGAAAAAGACTAATTCGGATTATGCAATTGCTGTTACTGGAAATGCAGGACCAACTTCAGATAAGACTTCAACAGCTGTTGGAGTAGTTTTTATTGCCATTGCTTCTGCAAAAGGTGTTGTTGTGGAGGAGTTTAATTTTGGTCATCCAAGAGAAAAAGTTATCAATAGAACGGTAAATAAATCACTACAAATGCTACAACAAGAAATTCTAAAAAAATAACCAAAATTGTTTTTGTAGGATTTTAAAAAAATTGTAGATTTGCACCTCGTTTAAAGAAAAGAAATTAAAACTGTAAGAAGATGTCTAGAGTTTGTGAATTAACAGGAAAAAAAGCCATGGTAGGAAACAATGTTTCTCATGCTTTGAATAGAACGAAAAGAAAGTTTAACGCTAATCTTATGACCAAGCGTTTTTACATTCCAGAAGAAGACAAGTGGGTTACATTAAAAGTTTCTGCTTCTGCGTTAAAAAATATTAATAGGAAAGGTATCTCTGCAGTCATAAAAGAAGCAAGAGAGAAAGGTTTCTTAACTAAGTAAATTTCTAGAAAATTATAGAAAGATGGCAAAAAAAGGAAACAGAGTACAGGTAATCTTAGAGTGTACAGAACATAAAGCAACTGGTAAACCAGGAACTTCAAGATATATTACAACTAAGAATAAAAAAAATACTCCAGATAGAATAGAAATTAAAAAATTCAATCCTATCTTGAAGAAAATGACAGTTCATAAAGAAATTAAATAATTAGACTTTTTCATGAATAATGAAAACGTTAGATAAATAAAATACAAGAACATGGCAAAGAAATCAGTAGCATCGTTACAGACAGGTTCAAAAAGACTTAGTAAAGCAATAAAGATGGTAAAATCTCCAAAGACTGGTGCTTATACCTTTGTTGAATCTATTATGGATCCTAAAAAAGTAAATGAATTTTTAGCTAAGAAATAAATTCTTTTCACACCAAATATATAAGCTACTTTCCATTTAGAAAGTAGTTTTTTTTATGCCGTATATTTGGTTAAATTTGAAAGACTAAAAATATTGAACACAATTCATGAGTTTTTTTAAAAAGATATTTTCAAAAGAGAAAAAAGAAACTTTAGATAAAGGTTTAGAAAAATCTAAATCTAGTTTTTTTAATAAATTATCTAAGGTAGTAGCAGGAAAATCTAAAGTAGATGACGATGTTCTTGACAATTTGGAAGAAGTATTAGTTTCCTCTGATGTGGGTGTAGATACAACCTTGAAAATTATTGATAGAATTGAAGCAAGAGTATCTAAAGATAAATATCTCGGAACTGAAGAGTTAAATGGTATTTTAAGAGATGAGATTGCAGGTCTTTTATCTGAAACTAACCTAGGAAACGATACAGATTTTAACATTCCAGAAAATAAAAAACCTTATGTTTTAATGATTGTTGGTGTAAATGGAGTTGGTAAAACTACTACTATAGGAAAATTGGCTTCTCAGTTTAAAAAGAAAGGCTTAAAAGTTGTTTTAGGAGCTTCTGATACTTTTAGAGCTGCAGCAATAGATCAACTTCAAGTTTGGGCAGATAGAGTGCAAGTCCCGTTAATTAGACAAGAAATGGGTTCAGATCCTGCATCTGTTGCTTTTGATACGCTTACTTCAGCCGTTTCTCAAAATGCAGATGTAGTTATTATCGATACTGCAGGTAGGTTACACAACAAGGTGAATTTAATGAATGAACTCACCAAGATAAAACGTGTCATGCAAAAAGTAGTTGAAGATTCACCACATGATGTTTTATTAGTGTTAGATGGTTCTACTGGTCAAAATGCCTTTGAACAAGCAAAGCAATTTACTAAAGCTACAGAAGTAAATTCACTGGCAGTTACCAAATTAGATGGAACAGCAAAAGGGGGGGTTGTGATTGGAATTTCTGACCAGTTTAAAATCCCAGTAAAGTACATTGGTGTAGGTGAAGGAATTGATGACCTGCAAGTATTCAATAAGCATGAATTTGTTGATTCTTTTTTTAAGTAATATAATTTTAGTCTTGGTTTTTAATCTTTCCAAGTTTATAATTTCTTAGTTGGCCATAGATGATGGATTTATTTAATCAAAATACACACTCAAATATGCTTCCTTATGAAGGAGAGGTAATCTATGAAGGCAGTATTTTTAATAGAAAACAAATAACATCTTATTATCAAAACTTATTACATCAGATTCCCTGGCAAAACGATGAAGCCATTATTTTTGGAAAACATCATATCACAAAAAGAAAAGTTGCCTGGTACGGAGACAAAGCATACAGTTACACCTATTCTGGAGTTACAAAGCAGGCACATTTATGGACACCAGAATTACTTCAGCTAAAACAAAAAGTTGAGGAGATTTCCTCAACTACTTATAATTCTTGTTTGTTAAATCTTTATCATGATGGAACTGAGGGCATGGGATGGCATAGTGATGCTGAAAAAACACTTTTAGAAAATGGAACTATCGCCTCCATAACTTTTGGAGCTGAACGTAAATTTTCATTTAAACATAAAGTAACAAGGCAACGAGTAGATATTTTATTAGAAAATGGAAGTTTATTACTTATGAAAGGTACTACACAAAAAAAATGGCTTCACAGGCTTCCACCAACAAAAAAAGTATTTTCTCCAAGAATTAATCTTACATTTAGAACTGTAATTATATAAAGATTTGGCAAATAATCAAGATTCAACGAACCTCAATAAATTTATTAGCGCAACAGGAATCTGTTCTAGAAGAGAAGCTGAGAAATTGATTATTGAGGGACGTGTCACCATTAATGGAATTCCCACTAAACTAGGTAATAGAGTAGTAGAGGGTGATGATGTTAGGATAGACGGAAAACTACTAAGACCAAAGCCAAAAACTCGTTATATAGCACTAAATAAGCCTGTTGGCATAGTTTGTACAACAGATTCTAAAGAGCGTAAAAATATTGTAAAATACATTAACTATCCCGAGAGGCTTTTCCCTGTTGGAAGGCTAGATAAGCCATCACAAGGATTGATTTTTTTAACCAATGATGGTGATATAGTTAATAAGATCTTACGAGCAGGAAATAATCATCAAAAAGAATATCAAGTTACAGTTGATAGCTTAATTACAGAAGATTTTATCAAAAAAATGAGTAATGGAATTCCCATTTTAGATACCATTACTCAAAAATGTGTAGTGGAGAAAATAAGCAATTACCAATTTAAAATTATACTTACTCAGGGTTTAAATAGGCAGATAAGAAGAATGTGTGAGTATTTAAATTATACTGTTAAAAAGTTAGAGCGGACTAGAATTATGAATATAAGTTTAAGTGGCTTGGCCTATGGAGATTGGCGAGAGTTGTCATCCAAAGAAGTTGATGATTTGAATCAAATCATAGCTTCCTCCTCAAAAACTGCTGAAGTTTCTGTAGACCATAATAAAAAAAGAAAATTTGGAAGAAAACGAAATCATTTTAAACGAAATAAAAGAAAATCTTAAGTTTCTTTTACAAGACCTCATATCTCGTTTTATGTATCTTTGCAACCGATGAAATTTGAATTAAAGAGTCAAGACCCTAAGAGTAAAGCTAGAGCAGGAAAAATCACAACAGACCATGGAGTGATTGAAACTCCTATCTTTATGCCTGTAGGTACCGTAGGTACTGTAAAAGGTGTTCACCAAACAGAATTAAAGACAGAAATCAATCCTGATATTATCTTAGGCAATACCTATCACCTGTATTTAAGGCCAACTATAAAAATTTTAGAACAGGCTGGAGGCTTGCATAAATTTATGAATTGGGATAGAAACATCCTAACTGATAGTGGTGGTTATCAGGTTTATTCATTATCAGGAAGAAGAAAAATAAATGAAGAAGGAGTGAAATTTAAGAGTCATATAGATGGCTCTATGCATTTTTTCACACCAGAAAATGTTATGGAAATCCAGCGAAGTATTGGAGCAGATATTATCATGGCTTTCGACGAATGCACACCTTATCCGTGCGATTATAATTATGCTAAAAGATCCATGCATATGACGCATCGTTGGTTAAAAAGATGTATAAATCACTTGGATAAAACTCCGTTAAAGTACGATTACAATCAAACTTTTTTTCCAATTGTACAAGGAAGTACATATAAAGATTTGAGAAAACAATCTGCAGAATTCATAGCCTCTGTTGGAGCAGAAGCTAATGCTATTGGTGGTCTTTCTGTTGGCGAGCCAGCAGAGGAATTATATGCAATGACAGAAATTGTATGTGAAATTTTACCTGAAGATAAGCCTAGATATTTAATGGGGGTAGGAACTCCTATCAATATTTTAGAAAATATAGCCCTAGGAGTAGATATGTTTGATTGTGTGATGCCTACTAGAAATGCTAGAAATGGAATGCTTTTTACTGCCCACGGTAGTATAAATATTAAAAATAAAAAGTGGGAAAATGATTTTTCAGCTATAGATGATATGGGTATTACTTTTGTGGATACTCTCTACAGCAAAGCCTATTTAAGACACCTTTTTGCATCTAAAGAATTATTAGGTAAACAAATAGCATCTATTCATAATCTAGGATTTTACCTATGGTTAACTAGAGAAGCAAGAAAGCATATTATAGCTGGTGATTTTGCCTCATGGAAAGACAAGATGGTCAAGCAAATGAATAAAAGATTGTAGTGAAAAAATTAGACTGGTACATATTAAAAAGATACTTGGTAACCTTCCTGTTTACCCTTCTTATTCTGATACCAATTGCAGTTGCTATAGATATTTCTCAACGAGTTGATAAGTTTTTAGCACACAGTGATTTAAGTGTTGGTCAAATTATTGATGAATATTATAAAAATTTCATCATTTATTATGCGAACACATTTATGCCTTTGGCATTGTTTATTGCCGTCATATTATTTACTTCTAAACTTTCAAATAATACTGAAATTGTAGCCATGACTAATGCTAGAATTTCTTTTACAAGATTTCTTTACCCATATATGATTGGAGCTACTTTAGTTACTCTAGTTTCTTTAGCCATGAATCATTATGTTGTTCCTAGCAGTAGCAAAGAAAGGAAACAATTTGAAAAAGAGTTTTTTGTAAGGAAGAAGTGGAAAGATAACATAGTTGAAAATTTCAGTCTACAACTTAATGACACTACCTACATGTATTTGAAAAGTTATAGTTTTAAATCTTCACAAGGAAGTTATTTTTCCATAGAAAATTATAAAGGCATAGAATTAATTCAAAAATTAACGGCTGAAAATATTCGATGGATAGAAAAAGATAGTACATTTAAATTGACTAGATATAAACTACGTGAAATTTATAATGATAGAGATAGTATTTACGCAGGTATTACTATGGACACTACATTCTCTTTCACACCAAAAGATTTTATGTATAAATCTGCTCTAGCTCAGGAAATGCCGTCTAATGAATTGTCTGAGTTTATTAAGATATCAAAAAAAAGAGGTGTTAAAAATTTAAACGCCTATTTGGTAGAGTTGTTTAAGAGAACAAGTTTACCCATAGCGTGTTATATTTTAACGATTATAGCAGTAGCTCTCGCGTTTAAGAAAAAAAGAGGTGGTATTGGAGTTAATTTAGGTATTGGAGTTACTATCATGTTTATTTATGTTTTCTTTTTAAAAGTCGGAGAGGTTTTAGGTGCAGTAGCAGGTGTTAATCCGCTTATTTATGTATGGCTTCCAAATTTTATATTTGGATTATTAGCTCTTTATTTATATCTAAATGCAAAAAAGTAATCTAAGGTATTATTTACACCTCCATTTAATTGTCTTTATATGGGGTTTCACTGCTATTTTAGGAAAATTAATATCCATAGATGCCATCCCATTAGTTTGGTACAGGATGCTATTAGCCTCTTTTTTTATTGCAGTGTATTTTTTGATTAAGAAAAAATCATTTGAATTAGACAAGAAGTCGCTTTTTAAATTTTTATTATCTGGTATTTTAATAGCACTTCATTGGATTACATTTTTTAAAGCCATTAAAGTTTCTAACGTTTCTGTTGCTCTAGTAGTTATGAGTACTGGTGCATTTTTTACATCACTCATAGAGCCAATTTTTTTCAAAAGAAGAATTAATGCAGTTGAAATAATCCTTGGCTTAATAGTTGTTGGTGGATTATATATCATTTTTAGTTTTGAATCTCAGTATGCTCTAGGGATAGTATATGCATTAATCTCATCTTTTTTATCAGCATTATTCTCGGTACTTAACGGTTTGTTTGTTAGAAAGCATAGTGCATCTCTAATTTCATTTTATCAATTATTTTTTGGAGCACTTTTTATTACAGTCTATTTATTCTTTAAGGGATCTTTTACAATTAATTTTTTTGTTTTAGGGAATTTTGATTGGATATATATATTTATTTTAAGTAGTATTTGTACGGCATATGCGTTTATAGTTTCAGTGGATGTTATGAAACATCTTACTCCTTACACAGTTGTTCTGACTCTAAATTTAGAACCTATTTATGCAATTATTTTAGCATTGATTATTTTTGGTGAAAGTGAAAAAATGAATTCAGAATTTTACTTAGGTGCATGTATCGTTTTATCAGTAGTATTGGTAAATGGCATCCTAAAAAATATGAAAGGTGTTTTAAATAAATTAGACAAACTAAAACCACCAAAAAAATAAAAATCATTGTAAATTAACTCATTTTTTATAGTAATTTTGTATCATTGTCTATCGATTTTAAATCATCGATTTTATAGAAAACAAATAACCAAATCATGGAATATTTAGACTTCGAATTACCTATCAAAGAACTGAAGGAGCAGCTGGAAAAATGTTATGAAATTGGGGTAGATAGTGATGTTGATGTTATAGCTACTTGTAAAAAAATTGAAAAGAAATTAGAGAAAACTAAAAAAGAGATTTACAAAAATTTATCTCCTTGGCAAAGAGTTCAGTTATCAAGACACCCAAACAGACCTTATACTTTAGATTATATCAAAGCTATTTGCGGAGACACCTTCATGGAATTACATGGAGACAGAAATGTTAAAGATGACAAGGCCATGATTGGTGGTTTAGGTAAAATAGGAGATCAATCTTTTATGTTTATTGGTCAGCAAAAAGGATACAATACAAAAACACGCCAATATAGAAATTTTGGGATGGCTAACCCTGAAGGGTATAGAAAAGCACTTCGCCTTATGAAAATGGCTGAAAAGTTTAAAATTCCAGTCGTTACATTACTAGATACTCCAGGAGCATACCCAGGATTAGAAGCTGAGGAGAGAGGACAAGGGGAGGCTATCGCACGGAATATTTTAGAAATGACCCGTTTAAAAACTCCAATAATTACTATCGTTATAGGCGAAGGCGCTTCAGGTGGAGCACTTGGTATAGGTGTTGGAAATAAAGTATTTATGATGGAAAATACTTGGTATACTGTAATTTCTCCAGAATCTTGTTCTTCTATTTTATGGAGAAGTTGGGAGTACAAAGAACAGGCTGCTGATGCTTTGAAATTAACTGGAGATGATATGAAAAGGTTAAAATTAATTGATGGAATTATTAAAGAACCTGTCGGTGGTGCTCATTCTAATAGAGAAGGAGCTTTTGAAGCTGTAAAAAACACAATTCTAACTTCATTTGAAGAATTAAAGAATTTATCTGAGAAAGAGATTGTATCCACGAGAATGGATAAATATGCTCAAATGGGAGTATATAAAGAATAAAGAGTCACATATAAATAAAAAAAGTCGAAATTTATTTCGACTTTTTTTATTTTAAATTCCAGGCAATCTGTTTAATAAATCTCTCAATGCAGGATCTGATGGACTTTTAGCATTGCTATCTATTAAGTTTCCATCAGGATCTATTAGGATAAATCTGGGGATACTGGTAATCATATATTCTTTAGAAAATCGTACATCATCTTTACCTGCCCATAATTGATATCCAGAAAGATTTTTGCTTTTAACCATGGTTATCCATTTATTTCTCGCTTTCTCCCAACTTCCATTTGATCGCCTGTCATCATCTGTAGAGATACTTACAAAAGAGATGTTTTTACCCTCAAACTCTTTTTCTATTTTCTTTAAATAAGGAAATTGCGCAATACATGGTCTACACCAAGTAGCCCAAACATCAATGTAAACATACTTTCCTCTAAAGTCTAAAAGTGATGAGGTATTTCCATTGTAGTTTTCATAATTAGAAAAATTTGGAGCTTTGTTTCCTTTTTTTAATCTTTCTTCAGTTTCTCTTTGTTGTAAAATACGAGCATGCATTTGATCGTAATTATCTAATAACTTGTCAAAAAAAGTGTTGTTTTGAGTATTAGATTGTTTTAGCATACTTTCATTTGCATTAGGATATAAAGCAGCAATACTATCCATTCCATTTTTGAAGAAATTTATTTTGTTTTTAAAAGCTTCTTTTTCTAATACTATAAATCCTTCAACACTCCCTGCAGTTAAACCAAAATTGTACCTATCAATAAAAAGATTATTACTGTCTGCACCTTCATCTTCTCCTAGATAGTTAAAACTTTTAAAAAAATTTGAAGCATTACCAGTTAATTTTAAATCGTATCCATTTTTTAAAAAAATAATTCCTCTTCCACTGTTTGGAGAGTATAGATTAAATAAATTCGCTTCAGAAATTTTCAAGGTGTCTTTAAAACTACCGTCTCCAGAAATTTTAATAATTTTATTGAATCCTTTTCCTAAGATTGTTAGGGTAGAATCTTTTGTGTTTTCTATGTTGCCACTAAAAGTAATAAAATCGGAAGGATGTTCAGATTTACATGAGATTAAAAAGGTAGCGCACAGGATGAAAAACCATTTCTTTTTCATTAATTTCAATTAAAATTAGTTGTCAAAGATAACAACTATTCAATTAGAAAAATTGTTAAATTTTGTTGCATAATCAACATCGATTGTAGACTTTTACATTTAGAAGCATACCGTATGGATTTAACACATGAAATAGGCTCTAATCCGCTAGATCTTAGTATTATACAAGACATTTTGAGACAAGATAAAAAGTTAGTACTTTCTCTGGATGCCGAGTCACGTATTAAAAAATGCAGAACTTATTTAGATACTAAAATTACAACTGCATCCAAACCAATTTATGGTATAAATACTGGATTTGGTGCTTTATATAATGTAAAAATTAAGGGTGAGAATTTACAAAAGCTCCAGGAAAATTTAGTCATGAGCCATGCATGTGGAACAGGAGATGAGGTTCCTTATGACATTGTAAAACTGATGTTGTTATTAAAAATTCAATCCCTAAGTTACGGACATTCCGGGGTTCAATTAGCTACTGTAAATCGGTTGATAGATTTTTATAATCATGATGTTATTCCAGTTGTATATGAACAGGGTTCTCTGGGTGCTTCAGGTGATTTGTCTCCATTAGCTCATTTAACACTTCCTTTAATTGGTTTAGGAGAAGTTACTTATAATGGCGATCGAATCTCTGGTAAAGAGATTTTACTTAAACTTAATTGGAGAAAAATTAATTTACAATCTAAAGAAGGTTTAGCACTATTAAATGGTACTCAGTTCATGACAGCTTATGGAATTTATAACCTTATAAAATCTCATAAACTTTCATATTTGTCAGATTTAATAGCAACTATTTCTTTAGAAGCTTTTGATGGTAGAATAGATCCGTTTAATGAATTGGTGCATTTGGTTCGACCGCACAACGGTCAATTAAAAACAGCTAAAAGAGTTGAGGAATTTTTACAGGATAGTCAATTAATTAATCAAGACAAGCAGCACGTTCAAGATCCATATTCATTTCGTTGTGTCCCACAAGTTCACGGAGCAACAAAAGACACTATTAAATTTGTTACAAATACATTTTTAACTGAAATTAACTCAGTGACCGACAATCCTAATATTTTTGTTGAAAAAGATCAAATTATTTCTGGTGGAAACTTTCATGGTCAACCATTAGCATTAACATTAGATTTTTTAGCCATAGCTATGGCAGAATTAGGAAATATTTCAGAACGTAGAACATATCAATTAGTTTCAGGACATAGACATTTACCGCCTTTTTTAGTTTCTAAACCAGGATTAAATAGTGGCTTTATGATACCTCAATATACAGCAGCTAGTATTGTAAGTCAAAATAAACAATATGCAACCCCATCAAGTGTAGATTCTATAGAATCAAGTAATGGTCAAGAAGACCACGTAAGCATGGGAGCAAATGGAGCCACCAAATGTAAAAAAGTGGTTGATAATATTGAAACTATTTTAGCCATAGAACTGTTTACAGCGTCACAAGGCTTATCATTTAGCAACTTAAAAAGTTCTCCATTTTTAGAATCTTTTATTGCTGCGTTCAGAAAGGAAGTTACTTTAGTTAGTGAAGACAGAGTAATGCATGAAGATATTATAAAATCATCTTTATTTATTAATTCACTAGAAATAGATGCTAGTGAATTGTTCTAGGCATTATTTTATTTATTCTAATCAAAAAAAATAAAGAGCTAATAGTTTGTAAAACCTAAAAACCCAAACAATATGTTTGGGTTTTTAATTACTTTTCTGCTTCAGTCTTTTTTTCTTTTACTTTTTCGCCTTTTTTAATTTTTATGGTTAGCTCGTTTTTTTTATCGTCTAAATCCATGGAAATTGTATCGCCTTCTGTTAATTTAGAATTAACAATTTCTTCAGCTAGAGCATCTTCAATATATTTTTGAATAGCTCTTTTTAAAGGCCTAGCTCCATACTTTTTATCAAATCCTTTGTCAGCTATGTAATCTTTTGCTTTGTTGCTTAGCTTTAATGTATAGCCTAAATCAAGTATTCTGTTGAGTAATTTATCAAGTTCAATATCTATGATAGAATGAATGTCGTTTCTTTCTAATGTATTAAAAACAATAATATCATCAATTCTGTTCAAAAATTCTGGAGCAAATGATTTTTTTAAGGCACCTTCTATAATACCTTTTGCATGTTCATCGGACTGATTTTTTCTGGCAGCAGTTCCAAATCCAACACCAGAACCAAAATCTTTAAGCTGTCTAGCACCAATATTAGACGTCATGATAATGATGGTATTTCTAAAATCAATTTTTCTACCTAAGCTGTCTGTAATATAGCCATCATCTAAAATTTGTAATAACATATTAAAAACATCTGGATGTGCTTTTTCAATTTCGTCTAATAATACTACAGCATATGGTTTTCTTCGAACTTTTTCAGTTAATTGACCACCTTCTTCATACCCAACATAACCAGGAGGTGCTCCAATTAATCTTGACATTGCAAATTTTTCCATGTATTCACTCATGTCAATTCTAATCAAAGAATCATCCGAATCAAATAATTCTCTAGCTAATACTTTAGCTAATTGGGTTTTACCAACACCAGTTTGTCCAAGAAAAATAAAAGAGCCTATTGGTTTATTGGGGTCTTTTAACCCAACTCTGTTTCTTTGAATGGCCTTTACAACCTTGGCAACAGCTTGGTCTTGACCAACTACTTTTCCTTTTATCATTTGAGGAAGTTCTCCAAGTTTGTGACTTTCTGCCTCCGCAACTCTATTCACTGGGATTCCCGTCATCATCGAAACTACCTCTGCAACATTGTCTTCAGTTACAACTTCTCTATTTAATTTAGAATCATCTTCCCATTGTTGTTGAGCAGAATGTAATGCAGCCTCAATGTTTTTTTCATCATCACGTAGTTTTGCAGCCTCTTCATATTTTTGACCATTGACTGCTTTTGTTTTACTACTCCTAATATTTTCTAGTTGCTTTTCTAATTCAAGAACTTGCTCTGGAACTACGATACTTGTAATATGAATTCTAGAACCTGCCTCATCTAAAGCATCAATGGCTTTGTCAGGCAAATATCTATCAGTCATATATCTATTCGTTAATTTAACACAAGCCTTAATAGCTTCATCTGTGTAATTTACATTGTGATGAGACTCATACTTTTCTTTGATGTTGTATAGTATTTGAACAGTTTCCTCAACACTAGTTGGATTCACTATTATTTTTTGAAATCGTCTTTCTAGAGCACCATCTTTCTCAATATTGGTTCGGTATTCATCTAGAGTAGTGGCACCAATACATTGTATTTCACCTCTTGCTAGTGCTGGTTTTAACATGTTTGAGGCATCTAAAGATCCTGTGGCTCCTCCAGCTCCAACAATAGTGTGGATTTCATCAATAAACAAAATGATATCATCATTTTTCTCCAACTCATTCATCAAAGCTTTCATTCGTTCTTCGAACTGTCCTCTGTATTTTGTTCCGGCCACTAAACTGGCTAGGTCTAGAGATACAATTCTTTTATCAAAAAGGATTCGAGATACTTTTCGATTAACAACTCTTATAGCTAATCCTTCAGCTATAGCTGATTTACCAACACCTGGTTCTCCTATTAGCATGGGATTATTTTTCTTTCTTCTGCTTAAAATTTGAGAAACACGTTCAATTTCTTTGTGTCGCCCAACTACAGGATCTAATTTTCCAGTTTCAGCTAAAAAAGTTAGATCTCTTCCAAAATTATCGAGTACTGGAGTTTTGGTTTTTTTGTTTGCTTTCCCTTTTTGAGATTGATCATATGGATTCGATTTCTCTGAAGCAAACTCACCCTCATCTGAAGAAGGTGTTTCAGCTATTGGATTAGATGGTAAGATGTCATGATTAGTATCAGTGTGAAGTTCTTTATAAAGAGCTTTTGCTTGATCGTAATCAACATCATATTTGTTTAAGAGTTTTGTAGAAGGGTCATTTTCATTTCTTAAAATACACAGTAATAAATGAGCAGTGTCTATGGCTTCACTTTGATATAATTTTGCCTCTAAAAAGGTAGTCTTTAGCGCTTTTTCAGCTTGTCTAGTTAAATGGAGACTTTTTTTCTTATTTCCCTCAAGTATACTTGAAGCCGCTGGATTTAATATTTCAAGTTTTTTTCTAATTAAATTTAAATCAATTTCTAGTGTTAGTAATATTTCTATTGCTTTTCCATCTCCCTTTCTAATTAATCCAAGCAGTAAGTGTTCAGTGCCAATGAAATCATGACCTAATCTTAATGCTTCCTCTTTACTAAAAGTGATTACATCTCTTACTTTTGGTGAAAAATTATCGTCCATATATCGCCTTTTCTTTATTGTAAATTTAACCTTTTTTACATTATAAATTACAAAAAGAATGCCATCAATCAAAAACTGACAATTTGACCCTTAAAATACCTTCAGAAAGGCTTGTAAATCAAGGGTGTAAATCATATGAAAATTTTATCAAAAAATGTTAATAACTATGGGCTTTTCAGGCACTAATATCTTTGTCAAAAATAGGAATTATAGTATCTTGCTAATTATAAAAAAATTAGTAAAAAATTAACAATAAACATAAGGTATGGCAGAGGGAGAAAAGTTGATTCCTATTAACATAGAAGAGCAGATGAAATCTGCATATATTGATTATTCAATGTCCGTGATAGTTTCCAGAGCATTGCCCGATGTGAGGGATGGTTTAAAGCCTGTTCATAGGAGAGTTTTGTATGGTATGCATGAATTAGGAATTAAAGCTACTGGTTCTTACAAAAAGTCTGCAAGAATTGTTGGAGAAGTTTTAGGAAAATATCACCCACATGGTGACACATCTGTGTATGATTCTATGGTTAGAATGGCTCAAAATTGGAGTGTTCGTTACATGATGGTAGATGGTCAAGGTAATTTTGGTTCTGTTGATGGAGATAGTCCAGCAGCTATGCGTTATACTGAAGTTAGAATGCAAAAGATTTCTGAGGAAATGCTTTCAGATATAGAGAAAGATACAGTAGATCACAGATTAAATTTTGATGATACTTTACAAGAGCCAACGGTCTTGCCAACTAGAATTCCAAATCTTTTAGTAAATGGCGCCTCTGGTATTGCTGTAGGGATGGCTACTAATATGGCTCCTCACAACTTAACGGAGGTAGTAAACGGTACTTTAGCTTACATCCAGAATAGAGATATTGAGATAGATGAATTAATGCAGCATGTAAAAGCTCCAGACTTTCCAACTGGCGGAATCATCTATGGATATGACGGAGTTAAAGATGCTTTTCATACAGGGCGTGGTCGAATAGTGATGCGTGCTAAAGCTATTATTGAAGAAGTAAAAGGAAGAGAGTGCATCATCGTTACTGAAATACCTTATCAAGTCAACAAAGCAGATATGATTAAAAAAACTGCAGAGTTGGTTAATGACAAAAAATTAGAGGGAATTTCAAATATTAGAGATGAATCTGATAGAAATGGGATGCGTATTGTTTATGTCTTAAAAAGAGATGCAATTCCTAACATAGTTCTAAATAAACTTTTTAAATACACAAGCCTTCAGACTTCATTTAGTGTAAATAATATTGCTCTGGTAAATGGAAGGCCAGAACAATTAAACCTTAAACAGTTAATTCATTATTTTGTTGAGCATAGACACGATGTAGTTGTAAGAAGAACAAAATACGAACTTAAAAAAGCCGAAGCAAGAGCTCATATATTAGAAGGATTAATCATTGCTTCAGACAACATAGATGAGGTTATAAAAATTATTAGAGGATCTAGTAATGCTGATTTGGCAAGAGAAAGCTTAATAAAAAGATTTGAATTATCAGAGATTCAAGCTAAAGCAATCGTAGAAATGCGTTTGCGTCAATTAACTGGTTTAGAGCAAGATAAGTTAAGGGCTGAGTTTGAGGAAATTACTAAAACGATCATAGACTTGAAAGATATTTTAAGTAATGAGCCCAGACGATACCAAATCATCACTGACGAATTAATAGCTGTCAGAGATAAATATGGAGATGAGCGTAGATCAGAGATTGAATATGCTGGTGGAGATATGAGTATTGAAGATATGATTCCCAACACAAAAGTAGTGGTAACTATCTCAAATGCTGGATATTTAAAAAGAACAAACCTTGATGAATATAAAGTTCAGAATAGGGGAGGACGAGGTCAAAAAGGAGTTGCTACTAGGAATGAAGATTTCTTAGAACATTTGTTTGTTGGAACTAATCATCAATATATGTTGTTCTTTACCCAAAAAGGTAAAGTATTTTGGATGCGAGTTTATGAGATTCCAGAAGGAGGTAAAAACTCCAAAGGGAGAGCAATGCAAAACTTGATAAACATAGAGCAGGATGATAAGGTTAAAGCATTTTTAGTGACGCAAGACCTTAAAGATGAAGAGTATATTAATAACCATTATGTAATAATGGCTACCAAAAAAGGGCAGGTAAAGAAAACATCGCTAGAGCAATATTCTAGACCTAGAACTAATGGAATTAATGCTATTACTATTAGAGAAGGTGATGAGTTACTTGAGGCTAAATTAACATCAGGAGATAGTCAAGTAATGCTGGCTTTAAAATCTGGAAAGTCAATCCGTTTTGAAGAAGCTAAAACGAGACCAATGGGTAGAACAGCATCAGGTGTAAGAGGTATTACTTTAGGTCATGAAAATGACGAAGTTATTGGAATGGTAGCTGTAAATGATATGGACAGTAATATTTTAGTAGTATCTGCAAAAGGATATGGAAAGCGATCAAAACTTGAAGATTATAGGATCACTAATAGAGGTGGTAAAGGTGTAAAAACCCTTAATATATCTGAAAAGACAGGAGATCTTGTGGCTATTAAAAATGTTGATGATTCAAATGATTTAATGATTATTAATAAATCAGGAATTACCATTAGAATGTCAGTTGAAGATTTACGTGTAATGGGTAGAGCTACCCAAGGTGTAAAATTAATTAATATTAAAGATTCAGACAGTATTGCTGCAGTAGCTAAAGTTATGCATGAAGAAGATGATGAAGAGATACTAGCATCAGAGGAAGGAACTATTGAAGAAAGTCAAGAAAATAATAACGAAAACCAAGAATAACAATTTTAGAATTAAACTAAATGAAGATGAAAATTAATTTATTAGCAATTGCATTGGGATTGATAACAATGTCAACATTTGCCCAAAAAAACGAATTAAAAGCTGCAGAAAAAGCCCTTAAGAGTCAAGATTTTACAACAGCGATTTCTGCCATTACATCGGCTGAATCTCTAATTTCTAGTATGGATAATAAAACAAAAGCAAAGTTTTATTTCTTAAAAGGTAAGGCTCTAAGCGGAAAAAAAGAATTTAAATCAGCGGCAGTTACTTTCAAAGAGTTATTTGATCTTGAAAATAAAACTGGTAAGAAGAGATATTCATCTGAGGCTACACTAATTAAAAATCAAATGCTTCAAGAAGTATACAAGTTAGCCAGTGATCAATATTCTGCTAAAGAATATCAAAAAGCATCTGATAATTTTTATTTAACTTATAAATTGAACCCAATTGATACCTCATTTATTTATAATGCAGCTGTGAGTTCCACTTTAGCAAAAAACTATGATTTATCTTTAGATTATTATAAGGAGTTAAAAGATCTTGGCTACACCGGTATCGAAACGTTGTATTTTGCAACCAATATTGCTAATGATTCTAAAGAAAACCTACAAAGTAAGTCTAATAGAGATTTGAAGGTAAAAATTGGTCTTTACAAAGACCCAGTGGATGAGGTGACAGAATCTAAACACGCAGAAATTATTAAAAATATTGGTTACATATATGTAAATCAAGGAAAACCAGAATTAGCAATTGCTGCTTTGGAAGAAGCTAGAAAGTTAAATCCTAAAGATGTTAACCTATTATTAAATCAAGCTCAAATGTATATCAAGCTTGAAAGAATGGATAAATTTGGAGAGTTAATGATTGAGGCTGTTGAATTAGACCCAACGAACCCAGTTCTGTTTTTTAATTTAGGTGTTGTTAATGCAAATGAAGATAAAATTGAAGCTGCTATTAAATTTTATAAGAAAGCAATCGAATTAGATCCAGCTTATGGAGATGCATATTTAAATTTAGGAATTTCTATGCTAGCCGAAGAAAAAGCAATTGTAGATGAAATGAATAATAACTTATCTGATTTTGATAAATATGACGAGTTGCAAGAAAAACAAAAAAAACTATATGAAAAAGCGTTGCCATATCTAATTAAAGCTGATAGTATTGAGAGATCACTTGATACGGTAAGAATGCTTTTAAACATTTATGACACTCTTGGTAAAGAGGTTGAAGCAGATGAATTAAGACCAATTTATAAAAAGTTGAGAGATCAATAACTTTATCTTAAACTAAATAAAAAATCCGAAACAAATATTGTTTCGGATTTTTTATTTTAATCATCACTGAATTAATCTCTTTATAATTCTTAACTTATGTGTGTGCATTTTTGTATCTACGTTATAAATTCCACTATGATCTAAAGTGTCTATTCTAACTTTGCCATGTGCATGAATAATATTGTAATCATTCATAATAATTCCAACATGAATAATATTTCCCTCTTCATTATCAAAAAAAGCCAAATCACCAGGCTCTGACTCTTCAATAAAACTTAAAACTTCACCTTGTGTAGCCTGATCTTTAGCGTCTCTAAGAAGAGAATAGCCACAAATTTTATAAACAAGTTGAGTAAACCCAGAACAATCTATACCAAAAGGGGTTTTTCCTCCCCACAAATATGGAGTATTTAAAAATTGGTATGCTTTCTGAATTATTTCATATTTATTTAATTTCTCAGAATAAACATTTCCATCATAATAATAGTCTTCAGAGCCCACTAATAGGTGTTGGTTTTTATAAAAAGGAAGTCTAGATCCAATAGCAATTGTACTTAGGTGATTTTTTTTATTGGTTACAAAATCAATTATTTCTGAAGAATAATAATTTGCAGAATCCGCTAATTTATCAAAGGTTTCCTCATCTATTTGTAAATATTGTTTATTGTCTATATATCCCTCATATCCATCAAAACTGAGACGAATCTTACTCCACTTCTTTTCCTTTTCAAGTATAAGAAAGTCTTCTCCAAAAAGGACCTGTGAAACCATTTCTGATGCATCACTAGCTTCTATTCGAAGAGGAACAATACTTAAATTACAAATGCCGTAGAGCATATTTTTTTGTTTAAATTGATTCTAGGATCATGGCACTAGCACCACCGCCTCCATTGCAAATACCTGCAGCACCAATTTTAGCATTATTTTGCTTTAAAATAGAGGTAAGTGCTATGATAATTCTGGCTCCCGATACACCTAGAGGATGTCCTAGTGAAACAGCTCCACCATTTACGTTAACGCGCTCATTTTTAAGATTTAATATTTTCATATTTGCCAATCCAACTACAGAAAATGCTTCATTTAATTCAAAATAGTCCACATCGTCAATGGTAATATTAGCTTTACTTAGCGCTTTAGGAATAGCCTTAGAGGGTGCTGTTGTAAACCATTCGGGTTCATGAGCTGCATCTGCAAAACTTTTGATCTTAGCAATAGGAGTAAGTTTTAATTCTAATGCTTTTTCAGCTGACATTAAAATTAGAGCTGCACCACCATCATTAATTGTAGAGGCATTAGCTGCAGTAACCGTTCCTTCTTTTGAAAAAGCAGCTCGTAAAGATGGGATTTTCTCCATCTTAACATTTTTATATTCCTCATCTTCAGTCATAAGAACCGGAGCACCTCTTCGTTGAGGTATTTCTACAGGAATAATTTCATCAGAAAATTTTCCTGATTTCCAGGCTTCAGAAGAGCGCTGGTATGATTGTATTGCATACGCATCTTGATCCTCTCTAGAAAAACCATATTTAGTTGCACATGCATCTGCACAGACTCCCATAGCTACCTTTTCATAAACATCTACTAAACCATCTTTTTGCATACCATCTTCTAAAGTAGTTGGTCCAAATTTAGTTCCCTGTCTTCCATGCAGGTAATGAGGAATTAAACTCATGTTTTCCATTCCGCCAGCAACCACAATTTCTGTATCACCGAGAGAAATACTTTGAGCAGCTAACATCACTGATTTCATACCGGAAGAACAAACCTTATTGATTGTTGTACACGGAACAGTATCTGGAATACCAGCAAAAATTGCTGCTTGTCTAGCAGGAGCCTGACCAACTCCGGCAGAAACAACATTTCCCATGAAAACTTCATCGATAAGTTCTGGATTTAAATTAATTTTATCTAGAGCTCCTTTAATAGCGATTGCTCCCAATTTTGGGGCTGAAATCTTAGAAAGACTACCCATAAAACTACCAATGGGAGTTCTAGCAACAGAAACAATTACAACTTCTTTGGTTTTCATTTTCAATAATTTTGTACATGGTTTATCTAACAAAACTAACTATTTTAAATCAAATTTATTAGGAAACTATCGTTTGAATTTTTGACGTCCATTTTTTTAAGTTAAGTTTGTGTATATATGAAATACCTATGAGTAAAACTGTAAACAAATTATACAAGCATAACGCTGCTATTTATAAAGTTATTCTGTTTTTAATTACAGCATTTGCTATTGTATACCTATTTCCTAAAGGAGGGCAATTTAAATATGAGTTTACTAAGGGTAAACCTTGGCAATATGATAATTTATATGCTCCTTTTGATTTTGCAATAGATAAGACTGAAGACGAGATTAATGAAGAAATAAAATTAATTGAGGTAACCTCTAGGCTTTATTTTCAATACAATAAGGATATTGTTAAAGAAGTAAAAGAGGCTTATTTATTAAGAACTTCATTACTAAAAGTTAATGATTCATTAAACGGGTATGATCTGGAGACTATTGCAGTTCAAGGAAGCGCCATTATAGATTCTATCTACACCAGAGGTTTTATAGAAGCCACTAGTCTAGGAATTGTTTCTGATAAAAATACTCTAATAGCTCTAAAGGTAGATAATTCTGTTCAAGATGTTATTTATAACAACTTACTAGACTCTAATGGTGTTTTTGAGCTAATTAAAAATAGTTTAGGTGACCAACCTTACACGTATTCTCAAAATATAAATTTAACAATCCTTTCAGAGGTTATCAAACCAAACGTATCTTATGATAATAAGTTTACGCAAAAAGTTATTGATGAATATGTAAATGAAATTTCTTTAACAAAGGGGAAAGTCTCATTCGGAGAACTTATTATTTTGAAAGGCGATATTGTA
The DNA here is from genome assembly GCA_018608485.1 of Flavobacteriaceae bacterium. Classification (GTDB taxonomy): domain Bacteria; phylum Bacteroidota; class Bacteroidia; order Flavobacteriales; family Flavobacteriaceae; genus Polaribacter. Next base: position 29,220 of record JABAZK010000181.1, read on the forward strand.
GAGGGTAAAAAACTAGCTATTCTATATTCATTAAAAGGTCAGTCAGAATCAATACTTTGGACAAGTGCTAATTATTACTGGATTGTGTTAGGATATACCATATTAGTATCTCTTGCACTATTAATGTTATTGTTATTTCTACATAAATATCGAAAAGAAATTTTTGAGAATAATACCAAAGTGACATTCATATTTTTTAATGTCTCTTTTATGATTTTAATTCAAACTATCGTTATCAAATTTAATTCTGACTATTTATATGTAGTACCATTAAGTATTTTACCCATCATTTTAAAAGCTTTTTTTGATGCTAGGTTAGGGTTGTTTACTCATGTTTTAACTGTATTACTTCTTGGCTTTATAGTGCCAGATAGTTTTGAGTTTATTTATTTACATATTATAGCTGGTATCGTTACAATTTTAACTGTTTCAGAATTACATAAAAGAGCTAATCTATTTATTTCCATAGGGCAAATAACCCTCATCTATATGATAACCTACCTCTCTTTTTCAATTATTAAAGAAGGAAATGCGTCTCAAATTAATTGGGAATATTTAATGATGTTTGGAGCCAATGGGTTGTTGTCTTTTCTTTCAGTATTCTTTATTTATGCTTATGAAAAAATATTTGGATTGGTGTCAGATGTTACCTTGCTAGAACTGTCTAGCACAAACACTAAACTTCTTAAAGAGCTTAATGAAAAAGCACCTGGAACCTTTCAGCATTCTATGCAGGTTGCAAATTTAGCTGAAGCTGCTGCTAATGAAATTGGTGCAAATTCTATGTTGGTTAGAACAGGAGCTTTATACCATGACATTGGAAAAATATTAAATCCAATGTATTTTATAGAGAACCAGTCTACTGGTGTAAATCCACACAATGATTTATCTCCAACAGATAGTGCAAAAATTATTACTGATCATGTTATTAAAGGGATAGAATTAGCAAAACAAAATAGATTACCAGATAGGATTATAGATTTTATTAGAACACATCACGGTACTAGTTTGGTTTATTATTTTTATGTTAAAGAAAAAGAAAAAAGTCCGGAAGAAGAGGTGGCTATTGAAAAATTTCAATACAGAGGACCTATACCATTTTCTAGGGAAACAGCCATATTAATGATATGTGATGCAGCTGAAGCAGCTTCAAAAAGTTTGCAACAACCTACAGCCCAGTCCATAGATAATTTAATAGATAAGATAGTAGAAAAACAAAAGCTAAATAATCAATTTATTAATTCTGATATTACTTTTAGCGAGATTGAAAAGATAAAAAAAGTAATCAAAAGAAAATTAATGAATATCTATCATGTTCGTGTAGAAT
>JABAZK010000039.1 GCA_018608485.1 Flavobacteriaceae bacterium
ACTTCCAAACACTCCTTTTGTAAATGATGTAAGAGCAGATCTTTTTGATGCCAATGTTGTGTATGCAGCTTTAGATAATCATAAATATGGTGACTATAGTCCTTATATAATTAAAAGTTCAGACAAAGGAAAGTCTTGGAAAATAATCAATGGAGATTTACCCAATAAGCTTTTAATTTGGAGACTGGTTCAAGATCATGTCAATAAAAATTTATTATTTGCGGCTACCGAGTTTGGAGTTTATTTTACAACTAATAGTGGAAAAAACTGGATAAAATTAAAAGGGGGAATGCCAACTATACCTATTAGAGATATTAAAATTCAAAGGAGTGAAAACGATTTGGTTGCGGGTTCTTTTGGTAGAGGGATATTTATTCTAGATGATATTTCTCCTTTACGAACGTTCAATAAAAATATGATGTCCAGTGAAGCAACAATGTTTCCTGTAAAAAAAGCACATTGGTATAGACAATCAAGTAGAGTGGGAAGTCAAGGGGATGCTGAATGGATAGCTAAGAACCCTCCTTTTGGCGCAAATTTCACTTATTTTATGCCAAATAAAATCAATTCTAAAAAAGAGGTAAGAAGAGCAAAAGAGAATAAAGGAAATGCTAAATTTCCAGGATGGAGTGAACTCGAAGAAGAAAGCAGAGAAGATGACCCATCTATTGTGCTGGTCATTAAAGATTTAAATGGTAATGTAATCAACACTATTAAAGGGAAGAATAAAAAAGGGTTTAATAGAGTAAATTGGAGTTTAAATTACCCTAGTAAAAGAGGTGAGCGTCTTCAATCTACTAGTAGAAGAGGATTTAATAGAGGAGGGGGTATTATGGTAACACCAGGTACTTATTCTGTTACTCTTGAAAAAAGGATCAATGGAACGCATACAACATTACAAGGTCCTGTGAATTTTGAAGTAGTACCATTGTTTGAGGGAGCATTACCAAGAAAATCTAATCAAGTAATCAATGATTTCAGAAAATCTGTTATTGCATTTCAACAAGATTTAACTTCTACTAATATTTCTTTATCGAAGAGCTTAAAAACTACGAATGCAATGTTAAGAGCATTAAATAAAGCTTCAAGACCAACTAAAGAATTATTTAAAAAATTAAATGATACAAGGATAATATTGTTAAACATTGATAAAGAACTTCACGGAAATAGCATTAAAGACGAGATTGGTGAACGTTCTAATCCAACTGCTAGTGATGGAGGTTCTTTAGGTTGGACTGCTTTTGGAAACACGTATGGCCCAACAGATGAGCATATGAGACTGCTCAGTAGAGTTAAAAGTCAACTTAAAAAAGTTAAAAAACAGTTATCTCCTATAATTAACTCAACGTTACCTGTACTTAGAAATAAGCTTATAAAAACAGGGGCGCCATGGATAGAAGGACAGGGACTTATTAAAGACTAGTTGTAAAGTTTAAGAGACTCTATAAATGAGTCTCTTAATTTTAAATTATTAAAGTTTATAAATAAATTTAAATAGTAAAACTTATGGAAATTCAAGAATACATCATCATTGCTTTAAAAATAATAGTTGGAATAAGTATTATTAATGTCTGGTTAATTCAGCCCAATAAACCATCGAAATGGAGAGGGGGAGATGCGACTACAATTACTGAAGAATTTAATGTTTATGGATTGTCAAACACATTCTATAAAATTATTTTTGTAATTAAAGTAGGATTAGCAATTTTACTATTAATTTCAATTAAGTATGATTTTCTAACACAATACAGTAGTATTGGTTTGGCAATACTTCTTGGTGGGTCAATATTAATGCATGTTAAAATAAAAGATCCATTATTAAAATCATTCCCAGCATTTTTGTTTTTGGTTATGAATTTAACTATACTTTATTTATCACTTTAAAAATAAGTTGAAAAGGTTTTAATTGCAATAAAAAGATTAAGCATAGCAAAGCCAAAAGAAGGTAAAGATTGTATAAAACTATCTTTAATTTTTAATCTAACTATAAAACCCCCGAACATAAGTAAGAATAAACCAGATGATGCTAAAAACAGGATTAGTGTATTGAAATATAATCCGATTACCAACCCGAATGCACCAAAAAGTTGAAGAAATCCAGTAAGTTTTCTGAAATTAGGTAAATTATAGCGTTCAAATTCTGACTTAATAAATTCAGAATAAAAACAATTGAGTCCAAAATAAACAAAAGCTACCCCAGAAAACCATATAAAAACGCTAAGTAAATCCAATTTATTTCTCAGGTTGATTCATTGTCATTTCATGATCGTACTGGCAACATCCCGGTAAGTTATTGTAAGCATCCAGATTACCTGACACTTTCTCTGTATCATATCCAGATAATGCAATAGCTTCATGAATAGACATGATGTTTGTTTTATTATTAAGTAAAGAAATTTTTATTTTCTTTTGATCAACATCCCAGTCAGCTTTTGTCACACCTTCAACACTATTTGCTGCCTCTTCAATAGTGCTTTTACACATTCCGCAATTTCCTCTTACACCAAACGATATTTCTAACTCAGCTAATTCATTTGATATTTGTTTTGGAGTGGTGGTGTCTTTTTTTATTTCTTTATTACAACTAATAAAACCAATAGCTAAAGTAAATAATAGATATAAAATTGATTTTTTCATAAAGTATGAGTATTTTATTTGAGTGAAAATTTATAATGTAAAAGTAACAAATTATAACGTACTTGTTTTGTATTAAATTATGTAACCTATCTTCTAGAATATTTCATATTCTCTTCAATATTTGGACTTTATAAAACGATATTTTTGCTTAAATAAGTATTTATAGAGTATATTTACACTGACAAAAAATACTCGGTATATTCCACATTACAGTTCTTCTATAATTTTATGTCTAAATTACCAAAAGAACATCAATTTATAGATCTCTCAGACTACGGAAGACCAGTTGCAAAATACATTGCAAATTCTTTAAAGAGCAGCTCTTTTACACCTATTCATATAACTATTGCCTTTATCATATCTGGTTTTATTGCTATTTATTGTATAATTATAGGTTATTATTGGTTAGCAGCATTTTTTTTAATTTTTAAATCTATTTTAGATGCTGCAGATGGTGAACTCGCTCGTGTAAAACAAAAACCATCATATACAGGTAGATATTTAGACTCTGTAGCAGATATTATATTAAATGCTTTATTTCTATCTTCTATTTGGTATATCTCAGATATTTCTATATCAATCTGTTTTCTTGCGTTTTTAGGATTACAACTACAAGGAACACTTTACAATTATTATTATGTAATTTTAAGAAATAGATTTAATGGAGACACTACCAGTAGAGTATTTGAAGATAAAACACCTAAAGCTTTAGAGGGAGAAAAGCAACAACATGTTACCATGCTTTTTGGGTTATATAAATTGTTATACGGTGTGTTCGATCAAGTAATTTATTCACTAGACAGTAATGCTGATAAAGGGTCCATTTTGCCAAATTGGTTGATGACTTGTATTTCAACTTTTGGTTTAGGTTTTCAACTGCTTATTATTTCAACTTTATTAGTAATTGGATTAAAATCAATTATTATTCCTTTTTTTATTTTTTACACTTTTATGATTTTTATCTTTATTGGAATCAGAAAGATATTTTACAAATAATTATAAAGCTATATAGATGGTATTAATTCATATACTTACAAAACACGTTTGTACTATAATTTATATTATGTTAAATAGGTTTTTTTTGTAATCGTTACCTCTTCCTCAATTTGATAAAAAAAACTTAAAAAAAAATAAACAGATAAATACTAGATGTAAATAAGCTACTTTTGCGAAAATTAAAAAACAAAATAATTTTTTGACTACCAATAAAAAAGAAACATCACAAATTGAATTTATTCTGTTGATGGCATGTTTGATGTCCATTGTAGCGTTATCTATAGACACAATACTTCCAGCTTTAAACCCAATTGGTCTCGCCATTGGTACAGTAAACCAGAATGAAAATCAGTTATTAATTACTATGATTTTTTTAGGTCTTGGATTGGGTCAATTAATCTTTGGTCCTATTTCAGACAGTTTTGGAAGAAAACCAGTTGTCTACATCGGTTTTATAGTATTTGTATTAGCTAGTTTTTTATGTGTTTCGGCATCTACCATTGAAATTATGGTAGCTGGGCGTATTCTTCAAGGTATTGGACTTTCTGCTTCAAGATCTATAAGTATTGCAATGATCAGAGATCGTTTTGAGGGAGATTACATGGCTAAAATAATGTCTTTCGTAGTCACTATTTTTATTTTAGTCCCAATAATTGCTCCTACGTTGGGTAAATTATTGTTAGATAATTATGGTTGGGAATCTATTTTTTATAGTCAATTATTCTTTGGGATTTTTGTTTTAGTTTGGTTTTGGAAAAGACAACCAGAAACGTTACCTCTAGCATATAAGAAGAAATTTTCCACAGCTATTTTTATTTCAGGTACAAATGAATTTATTAAACACAAATCTGCTGTTATTTTTACTCTTATTTCTGGATTGGTAACTGGATCTTTTATGGTTTTTTTGAGTACTTCTCAACATATATTTGAAATTCAATATGGTTTGGTAGATCAGTTCCCATACATATTTGGAGCTCTTGCATTTTCTGTTGGTATTGCAACCTTTACAAACGGTACTCTTGTAGTTAAATTTGGAATGAGAAGATTGGTGAATGTTTTTATTCTTTTATTTACACTTACCTCTTTACTATATATTGTTATTTTTCAAGGAATCTTGAATCCAAGCATTTCTATTCTTGTCTGTTTCTTAGCACTTCAATTTTTTTCTGTTGGATTCCTTTTTGGGAATGTTAGATCGTTAGCGATGCAACCAATTGGTCACATTGCTGGTATTGGTGCTGCTATTAATGGATTTGTTTCTACTATTATGGCTGTTCCTATAGCAACTTTTATTGGAGGTTATGTTGACACTACTGCCCTCCCATTATTTATAGGTTTTGCAGCTTGTGGTTTAGGTTCTTTACTACTGTTATTGTTAGTTAAAAAACCTATTTATTAATGTCTCTGGAAATAATTCATCAAGATAGTTACTGTTTATTGGTCACCAAACCCAACAATGTATTGGTTCATCATGCTCATCATTCTAGAAATAAAATTGATGAAAAATCATTAATGCAGTTAATTGAGGATCAATTAGGCACTAGGTACTTCCCTATTCATAGGCTAGACAGAAAAACATCTGGGATTATTTTACTAGCTACAAAAAAAGAATACGTTTCAACATTTCAAGCGTTATTCACCAATAAAAAAATAAAGAAGATTTATTATGGTGTAGTTCGTGGATATTCCCAAGATAATAGGATAATTGATTCTCCTGTTAAAGGAAGAGATGCTTTAGTATATAAAGAAGCAGAAACTCATTTAAATTGCTTAGATAAGATTGAGTTGAACATTTCTGTAAAACCCTATGATTCTTCAAGATATAGTTTGGTAGAATTAACACCAATTACTGGAAGAATGCATCAGTTGCGTATTCACATGAATAAACTTTCTACTCCATTAATTAATGATACTAAATATGGAGATAAAAATCATAACACTATGTATGGAGATCAATTTGGCTGGATAAACCTTTTTTTACATGCAGGATCTTTAGCCTTTACTCATCCTTTCACTAATCAGGAATTAGTTTTAAAATCCTCATTTTCTGATGATTGGATTCAGTTATTTGAAAAATTTTCTTGGAAAAATCCACTCAAATAATAAACTTATTGCTCTAAAGATTTACTCTCAAAAGCAATAAGTTCATGTTCATGAAATTCTGATGTAACTTCTATTGGATTGCAACAAACCTCACAATCTTCTACATAAGTTTGTTTATGTATGCTACTATCTAAAAGCATAGAAATCTCCTCCCAACAATGCGGACATTGAAAAAAGTGTTCCAAAACCTAATCTTCTATAACTTTTAAAACTAACTTTCCTTTTTTATCACCATTAAATAAACGTGCAAAAGTTTCCTGAAAGTTTTCTATACCATTATAAACATCCTCTTTAGATTTTAATTTTCCTTGCGCTATCCACATCCCCATATCTTGAGCTGCTTTCTTATAATCTTTTGCATAATCCATCACTACCATCCCCTGCATAGTAGCTCTATTAACAAGAAGACTTAAATAATTACTAGGTCCTTTAACTGCTATTTTGTTGTTATATTGAGAAATAGCACCACAAATAACTATTCTAGCATGCATTCTCAATTTAGTTAGAGCTGCATTTAAAATTTCTCCACCAACATTATCAAAATAAACATCAACCCCTTTTGGACATTTTTCTTTTAAGGCTTCATAGATATTTTCTGATTTATAATCGATAGCAGCATCAAAACCTAATTCGTTTAAAAGATAATCACATTTTTCTTTTCCTCCTGCAATTCCAATAACAGTACATCCTTTAATTTTTGCAACTTGTCCAACAACACTTCCAACAGCACCAGCGGCTCCAGAAACTAAAACAATGTCACCTTCTTTGATTTTTCCTACCTCAGTAATTCCAAAGTAAGCAGTCATTCCAGGCATTCCAAGTGTACCAATAAACATAGGCATTGGAGCTATAGAGTCATCTACTTTAAACCAGCCGTTTCCATCTGTTATTACAAATTGTTGCACCCCTCCCCAACCAGTAACACAGTCACCAACTTTAAAAGATGGATGATTGTTAGACTTGATTACTTTTCCAATAGATCCAGAACGCATTACTTCATCTATAGCTACAGGTGCTATGTATGATTTACTATCATTCATCCAGCCTCGCATGGCAGGATCTAATGAAATGTAATGATGTTGAATCAAAACCTCTCCTTCATTAAGATCAGGAATTACATTAGATTCTAGGCTCCAAGTTGTTTCATTTGGAAAACCTACAGGTCTTTCTTTTAAGATAATTTGTTTGTTTATCATGTTATTATTTTAGGTTTTAATAGTCTATTAAGGTTTTTAATTCAAACGCAAAACGATGTTTTGGTAAATATTGTTTTTCTAATTCTCCTTGAAAAGGAATTGGGGTTTCTATACTAGCCACACGTTTCACTGGAGCATCTAGAAATTCAAAACAATTTTCTGTAATTAATGCTGAAACATCACTTGACATACTGCCAAAAAGAGAGTCTTCTTGTAAAACAATTACTTTTCCAGTTTTTCTAACCGATGAAAATATGGCTACTTCATCTAATGGTTGTAATGTCCTAAGATCTATAAGATCTGCACTAATATTTGGATGTGTTTTTAATGTATCTAAAGCCCAATGTACTCCAGCTCCATATGTTATTATGGTAATATCATTTCCTTCTTTTAATAAAGATGCTTTCCCTATTTCAATAGTGAAATAATCTTCAGATACGTCTTGATAAATGGATCTATATAAAGCTTTATGTTCAAAAAACAACACTGGGTTTGGATCATTAATAGAAGCACATAATAATCCTTTGGCATCCGCAGGGAATGAAGGATAAACTACTTTTAATCCAGGAGTTTTTGTAAACCAAGCTTCATTAGTTTGACTATGAAAAGGTCCTGCCCCTACTCCTGCTCCACATGGCATCCTTACAACTACATCTGCATTTTGATTCCAGCGATAGTTTGATTTTGCTAGTAGATTTACTATAGGGTTGAATCCAGAAGAAACAAAATCAGCAAACTGCATTTCCATAACTGCCTTCATTCCATTTATAGAGGCTCCATAGGCAGCTGAAACAATTGCAGATTCACAAATTGGTGTATTTCTTACACGTTCTTTTCCAAACTCTTTTACAAAACCATCTGTTATTTTAAAAACACCTCCATACTCAGCTATATCCTGCCCCATGATTACTAAATTATCATAACGCTCCATAGACGCTTTTAAGCCTTCAGAGATGGCATCTACAAGTCTTATACTAGTTTTATTATTGCTTGGTTCAATAATTTCCTGATGATAATTTTTATAAACATCATTTAATTCGGTTGATAAATTAGGGACTATCTGATCTTCTTCAAAAGCTGTTTTTAAACTGACATTAATTTCTTTTTTTATTTCTTTGGTATAATTAATTACCAAATCATCAGTTAAAATTTGTCTTGACAATAAATAAGCTTCGTAATTTTTTAGTGGGTCTTTCTTGCTCCATAAATTCATTAAGTCTTCGGGCACATATTTTGTTCCACTAGCTTCTTCGTGACCTCGCATTCTAAAAGTTTTAAATTCTAATAAAATAGGTCTATGATTTTTTCTGATATCAGAGGCAATTTTTGAAACTTCTGTATAAATCTCTAATATGTTATTACCATTAATAACATGGCTTTCAATACCGTAACCAACCCCTTTATCTGCTATGTGGTCACATTTATATTGTTCAGAAGTTGGAGTAGATAAACCATATCCATTATTTTCTACGCAAAATATAACTGGCAGATTCCATACGGCTGCCACGTTTAGTGCTTCATGAAAATCTCCCTCACTTGTACCTCCATCACCAGTAAAAACTGCACAAGCATGGTTGTTTTTTTTAAGTTTATTTGCCAATGCTATTCCATCTGCAACACCTAACTGAGGTCCAAGGTGCGAAATCATACCAATGATATTAAATTCTTGTGTTCCAAAATGAAAACTTCGATCTCTTCCTTTAGTAAAACCGTTCATTTTACCTTGCCATTGAGAAAATAATCTATGTAAAGGAATTTCTCTTGTTGTAAAAACTCCAAGATTTCTATGCATTGGGAGTATATATTCTTCCTTTTTAAGAGCTGAAGTAACACCTACTGAGATAGCTTCCTGACCAATACCAGAAAACCACTTAGATATTTTTCCTTGCCTAAGTAAGACAAGCATTTTCTCCTCAATTAATCGAGGTTTTAGCATTTGAAGATATAAATTAATAAGTGTTTCTTCAGTTACACCTTTTGGATTATATTTTAAAATATTAGCCATAAAATTATTTCCATTACATCTTTAAGTAAGCATAACGAAAATACTATTTTCATATATAAATATGATTATAATTTATTTAAAATCTTGTTAGTGATAAAAATAGAGTTAAATCTTCAATTTATAAGTTGTATCATAAAAAAAACCTTATCAAATAATGATAAGGTTTAAGTTATATATCTTTTAAATAATTTGTTTACAATTCTTTGAAAATTGCATGCATCATTCTTTTTTTATCGTTAATACTTTCTTCTAAAGCTATCATAGTTTCTGTTCTGCTTACACCAGGAATTTCATCTATCTGATAAATGATGTCTTTTGCATCATTGGTTCCTTTTGCTCTAACCTTACAAAAGATATTATATTTACCAGCAGTTACGTAGGCAACTGTTACGTTTGGTATTGAATTTAAATTGGAAATAACATTCTGAGTCATTGATGTTTTTTCTAAAAACACACCTACATGGGCTATGAATGAATATCCCATTTTTTCGTAGTTAAGAGTTAATGTAGAGCCTTGTATAATACCCTCATCTTCCATTTTTTTAACACGAACATGAATAGTTCCTGCTGAGACCAATAATTTTTTTGCAATATCGGTAAATGGAGTTCTAGCATTTTCAATTAGAATATCTAAAATTTGATGATCTATTTCGTCTAATATAAACTTTTTCATATTTTTATTTAATTCAAAGATTTAAACAAAAGTATACATTTAATTGAATATATTAAGCTTTATTATGAGAAATATTCAATATTTTAACGAACGAAATCGATTTCTTTATGAAAAAATAGATTAGAAATATCCTCTTTTATCATTTTTGGAATAAATTTAATCAAATTTTCTTCTAAAATTTCTTCGTAAGTATAGCCTACATTTTCTTTATTTGGATAAATGTGTAATAAATCTCCAAAAATTTTGACATTGTTAGGAATTTTAAAATAATCTTGATAATCATTAAAATTTTTAACTGAACTTATATGATAAATACCTTGAAGTATAGACATAAAAGTAAAATTTCTTACAATTTCTCTTTGATAATCATCTTTAAAATGTCCAGATTCTATTAATATGGTGGGATAGCCTAGTTTTTGAAAGTTGTCACCAGTTGCTGATGGATAAAACTCATCTGAATATCTACCTACTTGACCAGGAATGATTTCTTGAAGTAAATTATTCATAGAACAAATAACATTCATTGTTTTAATTCGTGTATCAGTCACTTTTCTTGAACTTTCTTCTGATGGCGCTAAAAAAGAAATTGTAGAAGGTTTATTTTCACCCTCTACTCCAAATATTGTACGTTGATCATGAAGATTAAAACAAAAATCAGGTTTAAAATCATCTAATACTTTTCTCAGCAATTTACTTTCTGTAGCATCTTTATTTACAGCATCTCTGTTTAAATCTACAGAATTAGCATTATATCTAGTATAATATTCGGCTCCATCAGGATTCAAGATTGGAATTACTTTAATTGTAGCGTTTGAAAGGATTTGTAAAGTTATCTTATCTTTTGTTTTATGTATGTAATTAAATAAATCTATTACAGCTTTTGTTCCTGTGCTTTCATTTCCATGCATTTGTGTCCAAACAAGTATTTTTTTTGGTCCTTTTCCAAACGTAACCTCATGTATATTTCTTGATTCCTCAGAAACACCAATTATTCTGGACGAAAAATTAGATAAATCTTCAAATTTAGATAGTATCTTTTCTACATCAGATAATCTTATCCACCTTCCACAAATAGAATTCTCTTTGTGGTTTTTTATAATCCCTTTAATATAGTCTAAATCTAAAGTTGTATTCATCTTGTAAATATCATTGACAAAAATACAAGAATCATTTTAGTATTAACCTATTATAATTTTTATATGTACTTAATAATGTTACAATTGTGTAATAAAAATTCATTCAATTTTTATAAATGTAATCACAATTGCAGTAAGTTACAATTGTAAATACAGCTTCATTTCACACAATCCACATAAATTATTAATAATTACATATATCATTATAGATCAGTATTTTAATAATTATTTATAAAGCATTAGTTTAAATAAAAATAAGTCGTTTGAATTTCTGTTTATTTTAATTTGGAATCTATTTATAGTAATTTTACATTTGTAATCTATATATTAGTTTACAATGGTGAACATTTTAGATTTTACAAATAGATTAAAAAAAATACTCAATTATCACCAATTAACAGCATCTCTCTTTGCTGATAAAATTGGTGTTCAACGATCTAGTATCTCACATATACTATCGGGTAGGAATAAACCTAGTTTAGATTTTATATTGAAGGTTACCAATACTTTCACTGATGTTGATATTTATTGGCTTTTAAATGGGAAAGGTGAATTCCCAAAAGAACAAGGACCAACTAATAAGGTTTTTTCATCTAATGAGTCATCTATAGTAGAAACTAGTAATTCGAAATCATCAAAAAAAATGAACAGAATAGTTGTTTTTTATGAGGACGGGACATTTGAAGAGTATAAAAAAAATAATTATTGAATTAGCTCTGCAATTCCCTCTCTAATTATCTCAATATTTTTATACTTATTTGACAAATTAGCAGTTTTTTGTTTTTGAACTAATTGCCTCAGCAAACTTATCCCTATTTGATCAAAATTATACTGTTTGTATTGTTTCCCCTTAGCTACAATATCTTTAACTAAATTTTGAATAGCCTTAGTGTTATTACTTACTGCAATTTGTTCGTATGCATTCTTATAAATTTCCTGTATTTTAGGGTTGTTATTTAAATACATTCCCGCCAACACATTATTTGCCACAAAATCCATTTCCGAATCATCTTTTTCCTCAATATATATTCTAGTTAATGGGGTTGCGATGATATTTTTTACTTCTACTGGTAGTTCTTTAGACTTTTTTACTGCAAGTTGTTTGTCTATATAGTACATCCCCACTAATGATTTTCCAATAACAGTATAGGAGTCACTGGTGAGGCCTTTTTCAAATATTGGTTTTAATTCTGGATCAGTTAGCTTACCTAATGTTTCAATTGCTGCAGCTTGAACTAATGTTTTAGTATCATTATTAGCTATATTTTTAATAGTATTAATTACTGATTTTTTAGACCATTTATTAATTAAATTAATTTTTTCTAACGCAAGTATTCTTATTTTATAAAAATCGTCGTTTACAGCCCCCGCAACAGCATTAAAAGCTTTCTTTTGGTCTTGATTCTCTGATACATTTAACAATGCCTCTATTTTGTGCTGATAATTAGTTGAGTTTTTTAATTGAAAAATATAATCACTCAAAACTTTATTCTCTGAGAAGTTCGCTAATAAAACACCATCGGCATTTACTTGAATCAAATCTGGATTTTTACTGCTAAAAACAAATTTAAAGGAACTATCTCTACTGTCCACAAAAACATGATGTCTTGTTTTTGTTCCATTTTCAAAAATATCGATAGCCATTGGAAATTTGAACTCATTTGTTTGGGTTTGAACAAAATTTACTGTGACTGTCTTTTCTAATAGGTTATAATCGTAAGAAACTTGAATATTAGGATGTCCTGCTCCATAAAACCACTGATTAAAAAACCATTGTAAATCTAAACCACTAACCTCTTCAAAAGCTAAGCGTAAATGAGAAACTTCAGCTGATTTGTATTGATTGTCAATTAAATATTTTTTTAATCCTGAAAAAAAGGCTTTATCACCAAGATAATTTCTCAACATATGAAGAATAGTTCCACCTTTATTATAGCTAATTAGATCAAACATATCCTCTTTATCATCATAATAATAACGCACTAATTTTTTATTAAAATTATCGGAATTGTCAAAATAGGCTTTACTATTTTCATACAAATGAGCGTCAGCATTGGTTTTGCCATATTTGTATTCTCTCCATAAATATTGACTATAATTTGCAAATGATTCATTTAAAGCAAGGTTACTCCAACTTTCTGAGGTAACTAAATTACCAAACCAATGATGAAATATTTCATGAGCAATTGTATTCTCTTGTCTATTTTCGTCTACTAATTGACCTTTCATTTGATATGCAGATTCACCATGAATAACAGCTGTGGTATTCTCCATTGCTCCGCTTACATAATCTCTAGCCACTATTTGACTATACTTATTCCATGGATAGTCCACTCCTAGTTTATTTTCAAAAAAACCAATCATCTCAGGAGTTAAACCAAATATATCTTTGGCTAATGGTGCATATTTTTTTTCAACATAATAATCAATAGGAATGTTTTTGTAGGAATCTTTTATAATTTCATATTCACCCACACCCATGAAAAAGAGATAAGGAGCATGCTTTTGATTGAACTTCCAATAATCTATTCTGTTTTCACCTTGAATTGTTTGGCTTACCAAAGTACCATTAGATAGTGTTTTATATTTATTTGGAACCGTAATGTATATTTCTTGACTAGTTTTTTGATTAGGTGAATCTATGGTAGGAAACCAACAACTGTTTGATTCTGTTTCACCCTGAGTCCATATTTGAGTTGGTTTATTAGGATTTTCTCCTGTGGAATTGATAAAATACAACCCCTTGGCAGAAGTAATTGCATTACTTCCCTTACTTTTTACCTTTTCGGGCCTAGCTGTATATTTTATGTATAATGTGAAAGTTTCACCTTTTTTATATTCTTTAGGAAGATCAATAGTTAGTTTAAAACCATCGTAATTATAATTTAAATTAGCACCGCCTAAAGCAACATTATGAATAATCATTGCTTTAGCATCTAAGACAACTTCTTTTGTTTTGTAAAAATGTGGTTGTAGAGTAACCCATTCTTGTCCATTCAACTCCTTATTTTCAAAATTAAAACTGACCTTAAGTTTGGTGTGAATTAGGTCATTAATCTTTTCTCTTTCTTTCCTGTATAAAGTTGAAGGATCTTGAATTTGTGAAAAAATAGAAAAATACGATAAGAGTAAAATGATAACAAAAAATAACCTTTGTAACTTCATATTTAATGATATAAGTTTCAAAAATACTAAATAATAAAAAGGCAGTTGTTAATCCCTAGTTAAAAGAAAAAACAGCAGATGAGAAATCAGTTTTTAATAATTAATCACTTACTTTTTAATTTATTGAATCAAAAACTTGCTCAAATTGCTGAAGATTTAATTGATTTGGATCAATTTTAAGGTATTCTGCCATTTGTGTAATTTTAGTAGGATTCATATGGTTGCCTATAACTCTTGCGACCCCCACTCCTATTTTTTTGGAATATCCAAATACAATAACCTCATTAATGTCGTTAGCATCTCCATTGTAATAGATAGATACTCTCATTCCATTCATATCCATTTTCATTAAATTTTTATACAAAGTTGAATTATTCAGGATTGATAAAAGTGTTTTTTTTTCAATTTCATACGCTTCATTATTGTTAAGATATGGAAGTCCTAATACGTTAACTTTTTTAATACTCCCATAAGCTTCTTTTACGTCAAGAGGGGCCTTATCTGTGTTTAATTGGATTAAGCTCATAGGGAGATCTACTGACATAAATCCGGGTTTGTCTTGCTTTTCAACGATATATGTTTGTATCGTTTTTTGTTGATTACAAGAAATAAAAATTGTTAAAACTGATAAAATGATGACTGCTTTTTTCATATTTAGTTGTTTTTTGTAAAAGTGTCTACTAACGTTGACATTTTATTAATATCGATACTCCCACTTAATGAAACTATTAATGATTCAGACATTCCATTGGTTTGCTCATCTATTCCTTTTACTAGCATAAGAACTTCACTTACAAGATCTTTATTGGAGGTTGTTTTTACGTAGATCCAAACTCTAGAATTGTCTTCTTTAAGCCTCATTAATTCAGTGAGTTTTTGATCTTTAACATTTTTTTTCACCATACTTTCCATTTGTGTGGCAATTTCTGGTTTGTTTGTAGAAAAGGTTTTAAATTCATTTAAATTTTCAATCATTTTAAAGACCTCTGTCATTTCATTGCCCTCATTATCTCTTTCAAAATTAAATTTTGATAGGATCTTAAAGGCGTCTTTACTTATGACTACAGACATAACTCCGTCCATATTCTCTAGTTTATCAAAAATTGATTGTCCATAACTTATTGTTGATGTAATTGCAAAAGCAATTAAGAAAATTATTTTTTTCATTGTTTTAAATTTAATTGATGTTATTACTTATTATTTTTAAATATTTTATAAACTGAATCTTCATAAACATGAAGTTTTTTTAATGCTTGATTTCCCTTTTTTAGATTTGTTGAAACTATTTTTAGTACGTTGCTAATTTGTGCTAAATTTTCAGCTGCTTGTTTTTTTTCTTTGTACTGATTAATTATATTCAATCCTGAATACGTGCTTAATAATAGTATTATTGAGGCAGCAACCATCACCCAATTACTCTTTTTAATTTTATTCTTTAATATAATTCGTTTGGTATAAGTTTCATCAGTATTACTTTTAAAGTATTTAAAAATTAGTTGATATTCCTTTAAATGTGGAGCAACTTTATTTGAGGCGAAATAAGTTCTTAAGGTATCTTCCTCTTTTAAAGTTGTTTCAGCATTTTCATACTTTACTAATAATCTTTCAATGTTGGCTAACTCCATAATTATGTTGTTTAGTAAGTTGTTCTCTAATTGTTTTTCTTGCTCTTGACAATGAAACTCTAACGGCTGTTGGTTTCATATTAACCATTTCACAAATTTCTTTAAAATCATATTGTTCAATATCTCTTAATTGAATTATCATTTTTTGTTGATCTGGGAGGTTGTCAATTAGTAAATGAACCCTATTTACACTGTCTATATATTCTAATTTATTTTCTAAACTTGTCTCTTTTTCTTTATAGTTACTATGAATTAATGTTAAGTTATTTGCCTGTTTAGATTTTAGTCGATCATAACAGTAATTCTTAGTCATGGTCATGGCAAAGGCTTCGGTATTTCTATAGCTTGCTATTTTATCTCTATTTTTCCATAACTTGAATAACAATTCTTGAGTGGCATCCTCAGCCTCTTCGGTAGAAGTCAACAATCTTTTAGATAGCCTAAATACCTTATCTTTAAACGGTAAAACAACTTTTAAAAAGTCTGATTGATTCATTGCCTAAGGTTAGTTTTTTTTTATTAATTTATTATTGATCTTTCACACTTTTATGACGAGATGCATCATATTTTGTTACATCAATTGATAAAAAAACACTATTTATACTTAAATTGCGTTTAATGGTTACTTAAAACAAGTTATGAAAGAAATATTTTAAAAGCCCTAATTTTAATTTAATTTATTTGTCTTTCATTTTAAAGCTGTAATAAAAATTAGGATGAATTAAATCTTGAAATTGAAGATAAATATTTTTGTTTGGAAAGTAATTAACACCCATAATTCATCTAGATAAAATCACTGATTTATCTCATAATAGCTTTAAGTAAATTAAAAATTTTAAAACTCAATAAATTCTCAAAAAAATTATAGAAATAGTATTTTATAGAATAAGATATACCAAATTAAGGACGATAATGAAAAACATAAAATCTACATTAAAAATAATTTTAATCGTTAGCACTATTTTTTTTACTTCATGTGAAAAAAGTGACAATTACTTAGCTACAGGAAATGATGATATTCACTTATTTATTTGGAGGGCTATGAATAATTACTATCTATGGCAACCAAATGTTTCTGATTTGTCAGATACTAGGTTTACCAATATTGGTCAATTATATTCCGAATATTCTAGTTTCACATCTCCAAGAGATGTTTTTGAAAGTCTTCGATATCAACCTGGAGTAGTTGATCGGTTTTCGGTGATAGTTGATGATTATGTAGCCCTAGAAAATTCATTTCAAGGAATAAACTTAAGTAGTGGAATGGAATTTGGATTAGTTAGATATGCTAATGATAATTCTAAGGTTTTTGGTTATGTTCGATACGTTGTTCCTGGTTCAGATGCAGCTACGCAGAACATTCAAAGAGGAATGTTATTTACCGAAGTAGATGGTGTACAATTAACAGAATCTAATTACAGAGATCTTTTATTTGATGATAGTAACAGCTATACAATTAATTTTGCAGATTTTAATGGAGGTAATCCCCTGTCTAATTCAACTACTATCAGTTTAACAAAAATTCAACTGCAAGAAAACCCTGTTGCTATTGTAAAAATATTTCAAGAGGGAAATAATAAAATTGGTTATCTACTATACAACCAATTCTCTAGTAGTTTTGATAGTGATTTAAATGCTGTATTTTCTACTTTTAAATCAGAAAATATAACTGATTTAATAATTGACTTAAGATATAATGGTGGAGGAAGTGTAAACACTGCAACCTATCTTGGTGCAATGGTGACAGGTCAATTTAATGGTCAGTTATTTTCAAAGGAACAATGGAATTCAAAAATTCAAGAATTACTGGATGCTAACATTTTTGAAAATAATTTTACCAATGAAATAATAAAAAGAGATCAAAACCAAAATATTATTCTCCAAGAGCCTATCAATTCTCTTAATTTAAATCGTGTTTACTTTATTACTACAGGAAGTTCAGCTTCAGCTTCAGAGTTAGTTATGAATAGTTTATCCTCCTACATTGATGTTAGTTCGGTAGGCAAAACGACCATTGGTAAAGTGCATGGTTCTGTAACATTGTATGATTCTGATAATTATACAAGAACTGGCAATAATCTTGCTAATGATCATACATGGGCACTGCAACCACTTGTATTAGAAATACTAAATAAAGATAGCTTTAATGATCCTAATGGAATTACTCCAACAGTGGAGTTAGCAGAAGATTATGAGAATTTAGGCGTGCTAGGTGAAAGAAGTGATCCCTTATTAGATAGAACGATTTTATTAATAGCTACTGGAGGTAGATCTATGAATACTAGAATAAATGAATTTTCAGAACTGAAGCAAATTAGTAATTCAAAAGAAAATTATCCTTCAGGAAATAATATGTTTATTGAGCTAAAAAAGAAAAAATAAATAACAAATTTAAAATAAACTAGTAGGTCTTCATATCCGGTCTAAACTCACTATTATTATCATGATCTCTTTTTTGAGCATATTCAAATCCAGAATTCCACCATTTAGTCATTTTATTAGATTCAAACACCAAAGAGTTAGTTGTTAAAACTGTAGGTGTGTAATATAAGTTTAACTTAATATTATTTTGTTTAGCAGCCAGTTTTCCAATTGTAATATTATGTTTTTCAACATGTTCCATCATAAATTCTTGGACGGTAAACAATAATGAAAAAGGATTTTTGGAGGGCATTCTATTTATTTGGTTTATCTCTGTTTCTAAAATTATAGCATCAACTTCTTTAGCGCCTCTTTCAATTGCCTCTCTAATAGGAATTAAACAACCAAATCCACCATCGCCGTATTGATGACCGTTTTTTTCTAATAAACTCATAAACGGTATGTAATTGCAGGACCCCCAAATCCAATCACAAAAATTTTCATAAGTATTTTCTTTAATCGACTTGTATTCAATTCTGTTAGCTGTAAAGTTAGAGATGCTAACTACAACTTCTTTTTTTTCTTTTAAAATAGCATCATAAATTTCTTTGGTAATTTTTTTTGAAATTAGTTTTCTTAAATTCTTGCTCTCACCAAATGTTTTACTTCCTCTGATGAAATTTAATAGGGTGGCAGAATGACGAATATTCACAATAGTAACTCCATTTTTATTGGTAATTCTAAATGGATTTACATTAAAAATACTACGCTGATTTACCTCTGTATATATTTTTTTTAGTGCATCAATTTTACCTAAAGCTAAATGTGAAACCATTAAACTACCAGTAGATGTACCTAAAAAAATATCATAAGTGTTTTTCTTCTCTTTTAATAAATATTCTGCAACACCTCCTGCAAATGCACCTTTACTTCCTCCTCCTGAAATTACTAACGCTTTCTTCATTATTCAACAAATGATTTATGTATTTTCGTTTTATAAAAATACCAAAATGAAATCATTATTAGCAGGAGTTTTTTTATTTGTTTTTTTTACTTCTTGTACTAAAGAGTATCTACCAAGAGAAATAGATACTGTCTCAATTGAAGAATTTAAAATTGAAAGCAACAGTATTCGTTCAATCGTAGCTGTAGATTCTTTAACCATGTATTATGCTGGATCTAGAGGAGATATTGGTTTTACAAATAATGGTGGAAAATCTTGGAAAACTAAACAATTTAAATTTCAAGATTCTATTTACCCTAATTTTAGAAGCATTGCGTTAAATGATAAAACAAATGTTTTGTATGCACTATCTATCTCTAACCCTGCTTTGCTTTATCAATATAATTTTTCTGATTCATTTATTGTATATAAAGAAAACCATCCAAATGTTTTTTACGATTCAATGAAATTTTTTGATGAAATAAATGGGATTGCTATTGGAGACCCAACAGATGGAAATTGTTTATCAATACTATTAACAAATGATGGTGGTGATTCATGGAAAAAAGTTTCTTGCCAACAAATTCCAAAAGTAGTTGAAGGAGAAGCTGCCTTTGCTGCAAGCAATACTAACATTAAAGTTTTAGGAAATACTGTTTGGATTGTAAGTGGTGGAGTAAAATCTAGAATTTTTAAATCTATTGATTTAGGAGTGACTTGGAATGTTTATGAAACTCCTATTATTCAAGGCACTAATACACAAGGTATTTACTCTGTTGATTTTGCTGACGAAAATAACGGAATTGTAATTGGAGGAGATTATTCACAACCCAATGACAATTTCAAAAATAAAGCAATTACATCAGATGGAGGAAAATCATGGACTTTGGTAGCAGACGGAGAGAGCCCCAACTATAAAAGTTGTGTGCAATATGTACCCAACACCAATGGTAAAGAAGTTTTTGCTGTTGGAAAAACAGGAGTCTCCTACTCTAACGATGGAGGGTTTAGTTGGAATGAGGTTAGTAAAGAAGCATATTACACCATTCAGTTTGTTAATAGTAATATTGCTTGGTTATCTGGTAATAATAAAATTGGAAAGTTAATTCTCCCGTAAAATGAAATGTAAGTTTTTTTTTATAATCATAATTGCACTTAGCTCTTGTTCAAAAAAAACTCAATTTATTAATGAGTTTGATTGTGAATTTGAGGTTTTTCGAAACCTGGAAAGAATTGATGATGTGAAAAAACTTTTTTCTGTTTATTATCCTTATAGTTGGAAAACTAATTTGTATTATGATAAAAATCAATCTTCTATATACACAGCAGATACAACAAAACAATTAAAAGAAACCATGTTATTGGATATTACACATATAGCTAGTGAATTAGTATTTGACTCTAATTTTATTAAAAAATTCAATTCCAATTTAAAAAAACAGCAATTAACTGAAATAAGCTCTAACCAGATACTTTTTAGAGATAAACCTACTTTTTATTCAGAAGCGAAAGGATTCAAAAATAAGTTTAAGTATAGTTTGCTAAATCTATTCATAAAATTAGATGAAAAGAATTATATTCACTCTACAATAGAGGTTTATGGAGATTCCTTAAGAAGGAAAAGAATTTGTAAGGGAATCAATTTATTAGAAAAAACTATATTTTAAAAGGCTATGAATAAAGATCATATAATTAAAAGATTTATAAGTTACGTGACTATCGATACAGAATCAGACCCAAATAACCCTGACTTTCCAAGTTCAGATAATCAATGGAACTTAGCAAATCTTTTAGTT
The DNA here is from genome assembly GCA_018608485.1 of Flavobacteriaceae bacterium. Taxonomy (GTDB): domain Bacteria; phylum Bacteroidota; class Bacteroidia; order Flavobacteriales; family Flavobacteriaceae; genus Polaribacter. Next base: position 20,637 of record JABAZK010000039.1, read on the forward strand.
AAAGAATTAAAAGATATTGGAATGAGTGATGTAACTTTAGACAAAAACTGCTATGTTATGGCTACTTTGCCGAGTAATCTAGACTATGATGTTCCTACTATTGGTTTTGTTTCTCATATAGACACTACTCCAGATTACACAGGTGCAAATATAAAACCAAAAATTCATCACGAATACGATGGTAAGGATATAGTTTTAAATAAAAATGAAAACATAGTGTTAAGTCCTTCTTATTTTGATGATTTACTACAATATAAAGGACAAACTATCATTACAACCGATGGTACTACCCTACTTGGTGCCGATGATAAAGCTGGTATTACAGAGATTGTTTCTGCTATGGAATACTTAATTAATCATCCAGAAATAAAACACGGTAAAATTAGAATTTGTTTTACACCCGATGAAGAGGTTGGAAAAGGAGCTCATAAATTTGATGTCAAAAAGTTTGGAGCAGATTGGGCATATACCATGGATGGCAGTCAAATAGGGGAGTTAGAATATGAGAACTTTAATGCGGCAAGCGCAAAAATCACAATTAATGGAAAAATTGTTCATCCGGGCTATGCTAAAGGTAAAATGATAAATTCGATGAGCATAGCGGGTGATTTTATACTTAGACTTCCATCTAAAGAAGTTCCTGAGTCTACTGAGGGTTATGAAGGCTTTTTTCATTTACACCAATTTAAAGGCAACGTAGAACAGTCTATCTTACAATATATAATAAGAGATCATGATACAGACTTGTTTAATAACAGAAAACAATTTATGATTGATTTGGTTGCTAGGATGAATAGTGAGTTAGGTAATAATGCCATTGAATTAGATATTAAGGATCAATATTATAACATGAAAGAAAAAGTAATTCCTGTTATGCATATTGTGGATATAGCTGAGGAAGTGATGCAAGATATAGGAATTACCCCACTTATTAAACCTATTAGAGGCGGAACAGATGGATCACAACTTTCTTTTATGGGACTTCCATGTCCAAATATTTTTGCTGGAGGGCATAATTTTCATGGAAGATATGAGTATGTACCAGTAGAATCTATGATCAAAGCAACAGAAGTTATAATTGGAATTTCAGAAAAGGTAGCTTATAAATTCAAAAACTAAGACAATTCAGAATGTTTTCCTTTCACCCCTTTGAAGAAGTTGTCAAAATGTTTAAAATCTTTTTCTTTGTCGTCGGTAGTGTCGTATGGTTCTGAAAATTTTATTTGTTTGTTTTCAAAATCTAGGGTAGCCATCAAAATAGGTACTTTTGCTCCTTTTGCTATGTAGTAAAAACCTGTTTTCCATTTGGCTACTTTTTTTCTTGTACCTTCTGGAGAAATTCCAAGTCTAAACTCTTCTTTATTGTCAAAAATCTGAACAATAGCATCTACCATATTACTACTCTTACTTCTGTCTACAGGCGTTCCACCTAAAGAACGAAATATAAATCCGAAAGGGCCTTTAAATAACGAGTTTTTACCAATAAAATTTACTTTTTCACCAGAGGAATTCCTTGCTAAAATTGCAATTGGAAAATCTTTCCAACTAGTATGTGGAGCAGCTATTACAACATATTTTTTTAAATATTTAGGGAAATCACCCACCAATTTCCATCCTAGTATACGTGTAAATATAAAGTTTGATATTTTTTGCATCTTCAATTTAAAAAGTTTTAAATTTAAGAACTTATTTTTGAATGATGATAGATTTACTTATTTACTTGATAATAACAATTGCCAGTATTTTTATTGGTCTTTTTTTAGGAAAAAACTTTACTAGATTAAAGTTTGAAAAAAAACAAGCTACACTCGAAGAAAGAAATACTATTTTAAGTGATAGCTTTCATGAAATTACTGAAGATTTAAAGAAATCACAACTAGAGAAAGAAGAATTAATAGCGACTAAGACACGTTTATATACTGAATTAAAAAACTCTGAATTAAAATTAGTTGAAAACAAACAAGAATTGGACAAGATTCAAGAAAAATTCACAAAAGAGTTTGAAAACCTAGCCAATAAAATTTTAGATGAAAAATCTTCAAAATTTACCGAACAGAATAAATTAAACATAACGTCTATTCTTAATCCTTTAAAAGAAAAGATTGAAGTGTTTGAAAAAAAAGTTTCTGAATCGCAAAAAGAGAGTATTGGAATGCATTCTGCTCTCAAGGAACAACTCAACAGTTTAAAGAATTTAAATATTCAAATGAGTAAAGAGGCTATTAATTTAACTAAGGCCTTGAAAGGAGATAGTAAAACCCAGGGAGATTGGGGAGAGACACAATTAGAAATTCTTTTAGAAAAAGCAAATCTTGCGAAAGATATTCATTTTACCACTCAAGGTGGCTACAGAGACGAAGAAGGTAGGCTTAAAAAGCCGGATTTCATAATTAATTTACCTGACAATCGTCATTTAATTGTAGATTCAAAAGTTTCATTAACTAATTATGAGGCATATTTTAATGAAGAAGATGAAAAGCAAAAAGGAGTTTATTTAAAAAAACATATAGAAAGTATTCGAAAACATATCAAAGAATTAAGCGATAAGAAATATGAATCACTGTATGAAATCAATAGTCCAGATTATGTATTGATGTTTGTTCCAATAGAACCTGCTTATTTACTTGCTCTGAGTAACAACAATCAACTTTATTTAGAGGCTCTAGATAAAAATGTTGTATTAGTTTCTACTTCTACTCTTCTTGCTACATTAAGTACTGTGTCTTCTATGTGGCGTCAGGAAAATCAAAAGAAGAATGTATTAGAAATTGCAAATCAAGCTGGAAGATTATATGATCAATTTGTAAATCTAACAGATGATTTGATTAAAGTTGGCAATCAATTAAAAACAGTTCAAGGTAGTTATGATATTTCTATGAAAAAACTTACTGGTAAAGGAAATCTCATTAAAAAAGTTGAAAAAATTAAGGAATTAGGAGCAAAAACCAGTAAAATAATGAACAAAAATTTATTAGATAGAGCTTCAGAAAACTAGTTCAGAACTAATTTTATTGTGCTACTTTTTTGGCCGGAAGAAACTTTAGCTAGATATATTCCTTTTTTACAATGATTCAAACTGAATTCATCTTTATCTTTTAAATTTTTAATTTTAAAAATAAGTCTTCCCGCTAGATCGTATACTTTTAATGTATTAGATTTATTATTATTTACAGATAATTTAAATACACCATCATTGCTCGGGTTTGGATACAAACTTAAAAGCGTATTAGTTTGAATATCGTCACTAGTTAAAACCCCATTGCCTTCTTTAATAGTTATTGATTGATTTGCATTAACATCATAGATTATATCTTCTGTATTTGTACCTGTCCAGGTGACTTTTACATAATCTACTTCAGTAGCTTCTCCAAGTCCAAAAAATTCATGATATGAATTTTGTGAAATATAACCTTCTCCCGCTAGAGTATATCTATATTGAGACCGACCATTAATAAATATCTCAATGGTATTACCTATTCCATCTCTATTTGTAGTTACACCCTCTAATTTGACTTTTAACCAATTATTGGTATTAGTAGTTTTATTTTCCCATAAAAAATTATTCTCTGTATCATTACAAACAATAATATCAGGCTTTCCATCATTATTAATATCTCCAATGGCATTCGAAAAACTTTTTCTTGTATCATTTTCAAAACCTATATTTTGTGGGATAACAAATGTTTCGTCATTTTGTTGATGATAAAAAGCAGCAGATAAAAATGACCCAATGCTTCCATCATAACCACCACTAACATATAAATCTAATAAAGTATCATTGTCAGCATCAAGAAAAACAGCCCCCCATGCTAAACTGTTAAAAGTGGTCCCTGTTTCCTCTGCTACATTAGTAAAAGTACCATCGCCATTATTCTTTAATAACACATTACCATTACCAGCCTGTGAACTTTGGGTGTTTGTAATGTATATGTCAAACCAACCGTCATTATTATAATCACCTAAAGTTGTTGTCATAGCATTTACAGCAATTCCTGAACCACTAGCGACAGAAACATCTTCAAAGGTACCATTACCTAAGTTTTTATATAGTCTGTTTATGTTATCAGTTTTATCGTTTGCTAAATAAATATCTTGAAATCCGTCTTTATTGTAATCAAAAAACATAGTGCAAAAAGATAATTGGCTATTTTCATTACCTTCTTCATCCTCTATTGGAATTCCAGATGATTGAGTAATATCTACGAATGTTCCTTCATCATTTCTATATAGATAATTGCGTTGATTCTGTTCAGTACTAGTTCTATTAGAAATAAAAGCATCTAGATCTCCATCATTATCAATATCACCAAATGATGTTCCATAAGTAAAAAGATCCGTTTGAAAAAAACCAATTGTAGATGAAATATTAGTAAAATTCATACCTCCATCGTTCCTGTAGAATTCATTAACTCCTTCGATAGCGGTAACAAATAAATCCTTATCTCCATCGTTATCATAATCAATCCAAATTACTTGCTTTGTTTTATACGTATTTGAAATACCATTTAATGTCACCAAATTAAAGACTCCATTGTTGTTTTCAAAGAAATATATTTGAGCACCGTCTTCTGTAGCATAGGTAATATCATCCCAACCATCATTGTTGAAATCTGCAAAAGAAACACCACCTCCATACTCAGAATCACCGTAACTGTAATTAACGCCAACTTGAGTAGCTACATCTTCAAAAGCTAATTGAGCATTTGATAAATTTGAAAAAATTAGAAACAAAATAAAAACCCTGGTAGTCATATTAAATTAGATTGAAATATTGTTATGAATCAAACAATGGTCTATGACTCATAAACTTATGAACTTTTTTAGCAATAGTTGCTAATATTTCTTCGTTTTCAAAATTATTTATAACAACATCAATAAATTCAACAATGGTCTGCATGTCGTCCTCTTTAAGACCTCTAGTTGTAACAGCAGGAGTCCCAATTCTAATGCCAGATGTTACAAATGGAGACTTGTCATCAAAAGGGACCATGTTTTTATTAACTGTAATTTCTGCTTTTCCTAAAGCAGCTTCTGCATCTTTCCCTGTGATATTCTTGTTTCTAAGGTCAATAAGCATCACATGATTATCTGTGCCTCCAGAAATTAAATCATATCCTTTTTCAACAAAAGATTTAGCCATTGCTGCCGCATTTTTTTTAACCTGAATTTGATAATGTAAAAATTCATCAGTTAACGCCTCAGAAAAGGCAATTGCTTTTGCAGCTATAATATGTTCAAGAGGACCACCTTGATTTCCTGGGAAGACACCTCCATTTAGCAAAGCAGACATTTTCTTCAATTTCCCATTTTTTAGTTTTAATCCAAAAGGATTTTCAAAATCTTTACCCATTAAAATCAATCCACCTCTAGGACCACGTAGCGTCTTGTGTGTAGTTGTGGTTACTACATGACAATGAGGCAACGGATCATTTAATATCCCTTTTGCAATCATTCCAGATGGATGAGAAATATCAGCCAACAATAATGCATTTACACTATCTGCAATTTCTCTAAAACGTTTAAAATCAATATCTCTTGAATAAGCAGATGCGCCAGCTATAATTAATTTAGGTTGAACCTTGAGTGCAATCTCTTGAATAGTGTCATAATTTAAAACACCTGTTTCTTTTTCAACTCCATAGAAATGGGGTTCATAAAGTTTTCCTGAAAAATTGACGGGAGATCCGTGGGTAAGATGTCCACCGTGAGACAAGTCAAAACCTAAAATTCTATCCCCAGGATTTAAACAAGCGTGAAAAACAGCTGTATTAGCCTGTGAACCCGAATGGGGTTGAACATTTGCATATTCAGCACCATATAATTCTTTTGCCCTGTCTATGGCTAACTGCTCAACAATATCAACAATTTGACATCCACCATAATATCTTTTATTAGGATATCCTTCTGCATACTTATTTGTTAAAATAGAACCTGCAGCTTCCATTACTTGATCACTAACAAAATTCTCTGAAGCTATTAATTCTAAACCGTTTAACTGTCTGTTTTTTTCAGCATCTATTAATTCAAAAATTTCTGTATCTCGTTGCATTGTTAAAATTTAATTAAGAAATTCAAATGTACTTAAAAAACGTTTTTAAGATGATATCTTTCCACTATATTTGAACAAACTTTATTAACAATTTTTAATGAAAATAACCGCTAATAACCCAAAAAGAAAATCATGGTTGAACGTTTTAGAAAACTCTGATTTTCCAATTCAAAATATACCATTTGGAGTTTTCATCACTAAAGACGATATCATTACAATTGGTAGTAGAATTGGAGATTTTGCTATTGATTTAGGAGCATTCCATCAATTAGGATATTTTGAAGGAATTCCCTTAACTGATGATATTTTTTTACAAGATAATTTAAATGATTTCATAGCAGATGGTAGAAAAACATGGCGACTGGTGAGAAACCGTATTGCTGATGTTTTTGATGTTACTAATGGTTCGTTGCGAGACAATGCTTCTCACAAAGAAAAAATTATATTCAGAATGGATGAAGTTGAAATGTTATTACCTGTTAGTGTAGGTGATTACACAGATTTTTACGCCAGTAAAGAACATGCTACCAATGTAGGAAGCTTATTTAGAGATCCAGAAAATGCATTACTGCCGAATTGGCTTCACATTCCTATTGGATATCACGGAAGAAGCTCCTCAATTATACCATCTGGCACAAAGATTAGAAGACCTCATGGACAAACAAGACCAAAAGAAGGAACAAATACTCCTGGTTTTGGTCCATCTAAATTATTAGATTTTGAATTAGAAATGGCATTTATAACAACTGCCTCTAATAATTTAGGAGAAAGAATTCCTATTGAAGAAGCTGAGGAATACATTTTCGGATTGGTACAGTTTAATGATTGGTCTGCTAGAGATATTCAAGCCTGGGAATACGTCCCATTAGGACCTTTTTTAGGTAAGAGTTTTGCTTCTACCATATCTCCCTGGATTGTAACTCTAGATGCTTTAGAACCGTTTAGAGTTGAAAACCCTAGACAAGATATTAACCCCTTACCTTACCTTCAGAACAATAAAAATGGAAGTTTTGACATTCATTTGCAGGCGGCTATTCAACCAGAAGGACAAAAAGAAACTATAGTTACAAATTCTAATTTCAAATATATGTATTGGACCATGGCACAACAATTAACTCATCATACAGTTAATGGATGTCCTGTTAATGCAGGTGACATGATGGGTAGTGGAACAATCTCTGGACCAACTAAAGATAGTTTTGGTTCTATGTTAGAGCTAACTTGGAAAGGACAGAATCCCATACAACTTTTAGATGGCTCTGAGAGAAAATTTATAAATGATTATGATACCGTGATAATGAGGGCGCATTGCAAAAACAATACAACTAGAATTGGTTTTGGTGAATGTATAGGCCAAATTTTACCATCTAGATAGAATAAAAACATTCTTAAAAGGATCTATCTACAAATCTTTTTAAGAATGTTTATTCATCTTCAGGAGGATAACCATGGATTTTCTCAAAGACTTCATCAAAATTAGCTCTAAGGTAAGAGTTAAGTTTCTTTCGATAGTCGTCTTTTAACCAAGTAATGAAATTATGGGTACTTTTAGATATGCATTTAGAATACCTGTTAATTCTGTCATCTATTTCTTCCCCTAGCATTTTTGCTAATGCCAACGAATCATAAACGTCTTCACTGTTCTCTATACATATTTTAGCATGATGAATGATAGATCTTTCTAGTACTTTTTTTGATGACTCTCCAGATCTTATTGTAGATAAATATTCCTTTTTAATATCAAAATAAAGTTCATCAGACTTTGAAAATTCGTTTTTGATTTCTGGAGGAAGTTCAAATCGAAATGCTCCCTCAATTTCTTCATCAGATAAAATAGCATCCAAATAGTAGTCTGGAGCCTTGAACATTCTCTGCCAGTCTAAATCTGCTCCCCAAGGTCCAAATCTATGAAAATTATTACCTAAATCTACAACATTAAATGTAGACTTATTATTTAAAATTCGCGAACCACGACCTATCATTTGATAATATAAAGTCAATGACTTTGTGGCTCTATTTAAGATAATAGATTCAATCGTAGGTTCATCAAAACCAGTGGTTAAGATACTTACAGAGGTAATGATTGCATTAGGAGTTTTTTTAAACCATTTAAGAATAAAATCTCTTTCTTTTTTTGTGTTGGTATTATCTAAATGTGCAATTGGATATCCAGCTTTTTTAAATGCATGAAAAACTTGAATGGATGTTTGAATTCCGTTATTAAAAATTAAAGTTTTTTTACCTTTAGAAGTTTCCTCGTAAGCGCCAACTAACTTAGACAACATATCTACGTTAGTATACAAATCTTCAGATGATTTTACTGTATAATCTCCGTTAGCTCCAACTTCTAATGAAGTTAAACCAACATTATAAGAAAACATATTTGCACTTGCTAAATACCGATTCTCAATTAAATCCTCTATTGTTTCACCCACATATAATTCCTGATAATTTTCATACATGGGTAATTTAATGTTTGAGCTTAGAGGAGTAGCTGTTACACCTAAAATAAAAGAATCATCAAAAAATTTAAAAATTTTAGTAAATGAATTGTAGTGTGCCTCGTCTACTATTACAAGCCCAATATCAGATATGTCTAATTTATCATCATTTAATCTGTTTTTTAACGTTTCTACCATAGCAACAAAACAATCATAGTTGTCTTGATCATCTAATTTTGCAGTACTGTTAATGACTTTATTTGGAACTCCAAATTCATTTAACATGTTTGAAGTTTGTTTGCTTAATTCAATACGATGAGTTAATACTAAAACTTTCTTATTGAATTTAGAAATATAACGTCTTACAATTTCAGAAAAAATAACTGTTTTTCCACCTCCTGTTGGGAGTTGATATAATAAATGATAATCATCTACAGCACTGTCAAACTTTTGGAATATTTCTTCAATAGCAATTTTTTGATAATTATAAAGTTCTTTTCCAGTGGTTACTTTTATGGTATTGGTTTCTGACAAAATTTATATGAAATTTAAAATGTACATTAAAGGTAATCTTGAAGCGTTATGTTTGTGATATCTTGATGCGATGTGTTAAATACGGAAACTTCATTTTTTATTATTAATAATTGGGGGGATTGATGTGTAACCTTAAAAGTTGCTCCTACCTCATCAGAGATATCTCGGTAATTAAGCAAATCTAAATAATAAGCCTTGACATTATTCATTGAATCGTCAAACATATTTTCAAATCTTTTAATAACCATTTTGCTTATAAAACAACGTGTTGAGTGTTTGAATATAAAAACTGTTTCTAATTTTGATTCCTCTTTTATTTTTTCAATCTGATTCAAAGAATTTAAATCTATCCAGTTATTAAAAGGTTCTTGTGCCTTTGCATTATTCCTTTTAAAAAAATTTTTCAACAACCTCATAATTATAAATTGGTTAACAAAAATACAATCTATAATTTAAAATATTTTAAGAATACCCTAATATTTTATCAGTACCTTATTAATTATTCAAGGGTATTTATTTTATTTATATTAGCATTCAATTAACATTTATTAATAATGAAAAAAAATATTTTAGTCATTTGTTTTTCCTTAATTTCTTTACTTTCAAATGCTCAAGAGGTTACCACCTATTATTTTATTAGGCACGCA
>JABAZK010000136.1 GCA_018608485.1 Flavobacteriaceae bacterium
CACTGTTTAAAAACAATTTTAAAATATCCTTCAAATAATATTGTTTTTGAAACTGTAAGTGGAAACCTAACTGTTGCTGTAAAAGATGGTTTTTATTTTTTAGATTTTCCATCAAGAATGCCTGTTCCTGCACCGCTTCCTAAAATCATAGAAAAATCTTTAAACATTCCTCCTAAAGAGGTGTATAAGTCTAGAGATTATGTCTTAGTATATGATACTGAACAAGAAATAAAAAACATTAAAATAAACAGGCAAATTTTTGACCAAATAAATCTAGGCACAGGCGGGGTAATTGTTACCTCTAAGGGGGCTAGCTGCGATTTTGTATCGCGTTTTTTTACTCCACAAGCTTCTATTCTAGAAGACCCTGTAACAGGCTCAGCTCATTGTTCTCTAATTCCTTTTTGGGCGAGGAAACTTCATAAAAAAGAACTCACTGCGCTGCAACTTTCCAAAAGAAAAGGTATACTAAATTGCGAAGAAAAAAACAACAGGGTTATTATAAGTGGCCAAGCAAGAACTTATTCTATTGGTAAATTATGGATTGAATAAGCTAGGAGTCTAACTATATTTTACTTTTCTAAAAACACGAAGTGCTTCTTTATATTTTATGTAAGTGGTTTTATCTTCTATACATTTAATATATTCTTTTGCTTTTTTTAATTGCTGAACCGAATCTGAGTATCCGTATAAAAAACAAAGTAAATAGTTTTTTGGTAACCTAAGCACATCTTCATGTTCTAATACTGAAAGGGGAATTCCAGCTTCAATTTTAGAAGTAATTACATTGTTATTATGGTAGATATGTTGAATCAACATTTCATCAAACGACGGCGACTTAAATAAGAACTCTGTAACAATATCATGCTTCCCGTTTTCCTTAAAATTAATAATCGTTTTTTCTAAAGGATAATATTTTTCCTCCTTATCTAACCCAAGAGAAATATATTCTGTAATGATAAATGAATTTTTATTATAACTGATTTGAACCTCATCTAGCGATGAAAAAAATAATCGAACTTGTTCATTTATTAGTTCAATATCTACACGCGTGTAAAACTCTTTTCCTTCTAAAAGTTTTTTCTCTCCTGCCCAACACAACACAAATTGCTCATTAAAAACTTTATATTGAGGGTTATATTCTGGCTTGTGATTATTAAAAAAATCAAAAACACCATCTAAAGTTAGCTTAATGTTATTATTTGCATTTTTTTCTATAGCGTCAACTGTATGTTTATTTGTATCTCTTAGTTCAAAATTCTTGAAGGCAGGCATTGAATTACTGCCCCTTCTATAGAAAATAGTATCTTTTCTATATTTCCATGCATTTTTTAATAAAGAGGTAATAGTACCGTTGCAATGAATCGTTACTAATCCAACTACTTTATGTCTAGGTAAACTTGGAAAAGGAACATTCTCGTAGGTGATTTTGGGTGGATTTTTTAAGTATGCATTTACAAGGTTCTGTATTTTACTATCATCAAAAAAATCTACCCCAACAATCTTATTTTCTTCATCTTCAATGCCAATTATGATGTAAGAATTGTTCGTTGGGTTTGAATTGGAAAGGGCACAAATATGCTTTAGAAATTTACCTTTCCCTTCTTTGCTTGTTAACGATAACTTCATCTTTTTATCATAAAAACTATTCTCATCATTATGACTGAGCAAGTTTTTGATTAAAAGACGTTTATTAATCATTTTTACGGTACTTTATGGCCTTGACACTCTACTAATAAGGTAAACCAATCTTCAAGCTCTAGATTAATGTTTAAGGCTTTTGTTGCGTTTTCTAGCCTTGCTTTTGAAGTTGTTCCAACCACAGGTATAACTCCTGAGGGATGCTGTAAAATCCAGGCTAATAATAATTGATCTTCCGTTGCATTGTATTTTTTTGTTAACACATCCAATACTTTTTTTATTCGTTTGTTTGCTGCATTTGATTCTTTAAAATAAGATCCCAAAGGACTCCATGACATCGGTATTACATCTTTTTGCAATAACTGATCTAAGGTTCCGTTATGCATTGCCGAATGTTGTGTTAAAGAGAATTCTATTTGATTTACAGAAATAGAAGCGGTATGATCTATTAAATTAAATTGAGAAGGCGTAAAATTAGAAACTCCAAAATCAATAATTTTACCTGTTTCTTTTAAAATTGAAACTGCGTCTCCAATCTCAGCTGGATGCATTAGTGGGCTAGGACGATGCAGTAATAATAAATCTAAATAATCGGTTTGTAAGTCTTTTAATGACTTTTCTACGCTCCAAATAATATATTCTTTTGAATAATTATAGTGTTTTATTTTATTGTCTCTTGTGCCACCATCATGTTGTATTCCACATTTAGAAATCAGTTGAATCTTATCTCTCTCAACACCACTAGTTGATAAAGCTTTGCCAAACTCTTGTTCGGTTGTGTACTCTCCATAGATATCTGCATGATCAAAAGTGGTAATTCCGGACTCTAGAGTTATTTTTATTTGAGAAATCATTTCTTGTGTAGAAAATTGTCTTCCCCATTCTCCCCACGACATACAGCCGGCTATAATTTTTGAATACCTACTCATTTATTTTTTATTTATCATTGTTGCACTTACTTGAGCAGAAGGATATACGACCAAGTCTTCAATATTTATATGATAAGGTCTGGTGATAACAAAATGTATAATTTCCGCGATATCCTCTGGCTGTAAAGCTTTATATCCCTGATATACTTTTTTTGCTCTTTCTGTATCTCCTTTAAAACGCACGTCTGAAAATGCGGTTTCTACAAGCCCAGGGTGTATGGCACTAACACGAATGTTATATTTATTTAAGTCCATTCTCATTCCCCTATTAATGGCCTCTACCGCAGACTTAGATGCACAATATACATTTCCGTTTGGATACACCTCTTTTCCTGCAGTTGAGCCAATATTTACGATAAACCCACTATTCCTCTCAATCATTCTTGGCAAAATCGCTCTTGAGACATACAATAGCCCCTTCACATTTATATCTAACATTGCATCCCAATCATTTGTATCACCATCTTGAATAAAACTTAGGCCATGCGCATTTCCGGCATTATTTATTAATACATCAATATTTCTAAAACTTTCGGGTAGAGTCTCTATGGAATTAAAGACATCACTCTTATTTCTAACATCAAATTGAAGCGTAATAACATCTGTTTGTTTCCCTAACGATTTTTCTAAATTTTGTAATTGATCCTTATTTCTTCCACAAAGAATTAATCTATAGTTATGTTGTGCCAAAAATTCTGCAGTGGCTTTTCCTATTCCTGAAGTAGCTCCAGTTATAAAGACCGTTAAACTCATGATTTTCTTTTTTTTAAAGATACTTGATTTTCATGATATGTGAAACGGTCTGTTATTTTTAAACATGAAAAAACCGCTCTACCTCTAGAGCGGCTTTCTTCTTGTTGATTATAAGGCATAACCAACTAAGAATCAACTAACCAAAACGTTATTATGCGTTAAAATTCTTTTTCTTTTTTCTTATAATCTTAGTTCGCTTTCTCACATCACTATTTAGAGTAGATTTAGATTTTTTTCCAGCTCTTAAAAGCTGAATAAATCCTCTACCGGCAAACTCGTAAGTTGTTCCAGAATTAATATGAAACAACTCTATTACTTGGTCATTAGCAACAGTTAACTCAAATTCTTCAAAATCTCCAACATTGTACCTGAGTGTAAGAATTTTTAAATTATCAAACCCTACTACATCAAAAACCTCGTAATTCCCTGTGAAATTCCAAGATAAGTTATCAATATTTGTGCCAAACAAATCCTGAGATGAATAAAATGTCGTGTTATTTTCTGGTGTAAACTGCAAATAATGCTCGTAATCAAATGGATTAGCTATTCCAGTTACACTTATAGCTGATCTTTCCCATGCAGTATACTCTTGTAAAAAGTATTCTATATTGTCATAAAATAACATATCATAATCAAATTCATCTCTTTGATAACCGACCAAAACATAACTTATGTTTTGAAATGTATCATAAATTCTTATTTCGTTTAAAGACAGCTGAACAACTTCAAAATCATGTCTACCATCTATATCGTGAAATGTTTCTAAATATGGGCCGAAAGTGTCGTACCTACCAACTGAGATTCCAAAACCGTTACCTGTATAACCAACATCAACGATGTTATTATTAGCATACATAACTCCATTATAAAATGATAAGGTAAATGCTATTGACACAAAAGGTACGTCTCCATTTCCTGTTGATCTGTGAATATCTACATACCACAAATCATAACTAGACATTAATTCTTCCAATGAAATAGCATTATCAATTCTATCATCTGTTATTTCATAACAAGAGCTGAATAAAGCTCCAGCAAAAAGCATCACTAAAAATATTTTGACTGTTTTCATAAGGTTCAATTTTTGGTTATAAAAACTTCATTTCAAATTGCGTGCCAAAAAAAAAGAGCGCGTCTATGACGCACTCTTTTTTTTAAAAAATTCTTATCTTAATTTTTTAATGCTTCTGCTCCACCAACAATCTCTAAAATTTCATTAGTAATTGCAGCTTGTCTTGCTTTGTTATAAGTTAATAGTAACTCATCACGTAATTCTGTAGCGTTATCTGTTGCTTTGTGCATTGCTGTCATTCGAGCTCCATGTTCAGCAGCAAAACTATCTCTAACAGCCTTATATAACTGTGTCTTTAAAGACTTCGGTATTAATTCTAAAACAATCTTTTCTTTAGACGGTTCAAAAATATAATCAGCAGA
>JABAZK010000069.1 GCA_018608485.1 Flavobacteriaceae bacterium
AGAAGTTAAAATTACAAAAAATGATTTACTAATGATTTGTATTTTTGAAGTTGAATGAAGGATACACAATTAAGGTTTGAAGGTTTTTTAAAAACACCCACATTATGGGAATCTACTCCTGTATATGAATTATCACAATTTAAAATTGAGCAAAAATCAATTGGAATTGATACAGAGATTGATACTAAGCAGCGATTGGGTAAATATGTAGAGCGTTTTGTTTCTCATCAATTAGTAAATACCGAGGGTATCAGCTTAATTGCAGAAAACATTCAGATTTCTAAAGATAGAATTACCCTTGGAGAGTTAGACTGTTTACTGTATAAAAATGGTAACCCTATACATTTAGAGGTTATTTATAAGTTTTATTTGTACGACCCAACTAAACAGGGGTTAGATTGCTGGATTGGACCTAATAAAAAAGACAGTCTCGTAGAAAAATTAGATAAACTTAGGCAAAAACAATTGCCTCTACTTTATGCTAAAGAATGTGAAAAGTATTTAAAGAGTATTTCGCTTCATAGTTCTGATTTTTCACAACAAGTCTATTTTAAAGCTCAATTATTTCTCCCTTTGGGAAATAGTAAATCAGTAGACCTTAACATTAATACAGACTGCATTATAGGGTTCTATTGTACACCTCTTGAATTGACTAAATTTAAAAATGCAAAATTCTTTATTCCCTCAAAAAAAGATTGGTTAATAATTCCTCATACCAATGTAGATTGGATAGGGTATAAAAAGTATCTTGAAGAAAATAAAAAATATCTAGAACGCCAATTCTCTCCATTGTGTTGGATGAAAACTACTACAGGTGAACTTAAAAAATTTTTTTTAATTTGGTGGGGTACATAACCTCTAAAAAAAACTATTTTTCTCTTTCTTTTAAGACCTCCACAACATCATTAAGCTTAAATCCTTTGGCTTGTAATAGTAGTAAATAGTGAAATAACAAATCTGCACTTTCATTTAAAAACAAGTCATCATTGGTGTCTTTTGCCTCTATAACTACCTCTACGGCTTCCTCTCCAACCTTTTGAGCTACTTTATTGATTCCTTTCTTAAATAGGCTTGCTACATAAGAATTAGAAGCATCAGCATTCTCAATTCTATTTTCAATGGTCTCCTCTAATTTAGAAATAAAACCATACGATGCCAAATTTGAATCATTCCAACAGGTATCTGAACCTTTATGACAAGTTGGTCCTAGTGGATTCACAAAAATTAATAGGGTATCATTATCACAATCTAATTTTAAATCTACCAGTTTTAAAAAATTTCCACTCTCCTCGCCTTTTGTCCACAATCTATTTTTTGTTCTGCTAAAAAAGGTTACTTTTTTTGTGTTTTGTGTTTTCTCAAAAGCTTCTAGATTCATATAGCCCAACATGAGAACATTCTTGGAGGTTGCATCTTGTATAATTGCAGGAACTAAACCCTCTGCATTTTTATTAAAATCTATAGTCATAGTCGTACTTGTATTGAATTATTTTTTAATTCTTGTTTTAATGTGGGTATGGGTATTTCTCCAAAGTGAAATACACTAGCTGCCAGTGCAGCATCTGATTTTCCTTTAATGAATGTGTCTGTAAAATGCTGTACTGAACCCGCACCACCTGAAGCAATAATTGGAATATTTACCAATGCTGATAGCTTTGCCAATGCCTCGTTAGCAAAGCCTGCTTTAGTTCCGTCATTGTCCATGGAAGTAAATAAAATCTCTCCTGCACCTCGTTGTGCTACTTCTTTTGCCCAATCAAATAACTCTAATTCGGTAGGAATAGTTCCTCCAGCTAAATGAACAACCCATTTTCCATCTATTTGCTTTGCATCTATGGCAACCACTACACATTGACTTCCAAATTTCTGAGACAATTCATTTATTAATATTGGTCTTTTAATTGCAGATGAATTAATAGAAACTTTATCTGCTCCGCAATGAAGTAATGCGTCTACATCTTCAACAGTAGAAATGCCACCACCAACTGTAAATGGAATATTCACTTGTGCTGCAACTTTTAACACCATTTCTAACATGGTTTTTCTACCTTCTAAAGTGGCAGAAATATCTAAAAACACCAATTCATCTGCACCAACTTCTGCATATTGTTTTGCTAGTGCTAAAGGGTCTCCTGCATCAATTAAATTCACAAAATTAACGCCTTTTACAGTTCTACCGTTTTTAATATCTAAACAAGGTATAATTCTCTTTGTAAGCATCTTAATTAGTTATTATATAGGTTTCTAATTCTTTCAAGCTAATTCTATTCTCATAAATTGCCTTTCCAATAATTACGCCCTCACAACCCAATTTAGCTAATTGTGGAATCTCATGAAAGGTTGAAATTCCTCCAGAAGCAATGAGTTTGATGTCTGATGCTTGCGTGAGAATTCTTTCATACAAATCAAAAGAGGGACCTTGCAACATTCCGTCTTTTGAAATATCTGTGCAAATAACATAGTGAATGCCTTTAGATTGATAATCTTGAATAAATGGAATAACATTTAAATTACTTTCTTCTTGCCAACCACTTACAGCAATTTTATCATGAGTGCAATCTGCACCTAAAATGATTTTATCGGCACCAAACGTTGCAATCCAATTTTCAAAGACAGGTATATTTTTAACTGCAATACTACCCCCTGTTATTTGGTTAGCACCAGATTCAAAAGCAATGTGTAAATCTTCATCAGATTTTAAGCCTCCTCCAAAGTCTATTTTTAAATTTGTTTTTGAAGCGATTTGCTCTAATATCTTATAATTAACGATGTGGCTTGCTTTAGCGCCATCTAAATCTACCACATGCAGATACTCAATTCCGGCATCTTCAAATGCCAATGCTACCTCTAATGGGTTTTCATTGTATATTATTTTAGTGTTGTAATCTCCTTTAGTGAGTCTTACACATTTTCCTTCAATAATATCGATCGCTGGTATAATTCTCATGTTATAGGTTTAAAAAATTTAGTAAGATTTTTTCTCCCAATTTTCCACTTTTTTCAGGGTGAAACTGAACGCCATAAAAATTATCTTTTTGTATCGCAGATGCATAAGGAAGCTCATAGTCTGTTGTTGCAATAGTATTTTCATTTTCTTCAACATAATAACTATGCACCAAATACATATACTCTTTATCAGAAATATCTTCAAACAACTTAGATTTTAGGTTGGTTATGGTATTCCATCCCATTTGCGGAACTTTTACTGAAGTTGAGAAGCGTTTTACCGCTAAATCAAATATTCCCAACCCGTTGGTATTTCCTTCTTCAAGTTTACGACACATTAATTGCATCCCTAAACAAATTCCTAATACAGGCTGATTTAGTTTTGTAATAACATCTTCTAAACCTGCTTCTCTGAGTTTTTTCATTGCAGAGCTTGCTTCACCTACGCCAGGAAATATAATTTTATCAGCTGCCTTTATTTCTTCTGCATCACTAGATAAAACCGCGGTTACTCCTAACCTATCAAAAGCAAACTGAATACTTTTAATATTTCCAACTCCATAATTTAAAATCACTAATTTCATTATAATACCCCTTTTGTAGATGGTAAAATCATTTTTTCAACATCGCGCTTTACAGCCATTTTAATGGCTTTTGCAAAAGCTTTAAAAATTGATTCTATCTTGTGATGTTCATTGGTGCCTTCGGCTTTAATATTTAAATTACATTTAGCACCGTCTGTAAACGATTTAAAGAAGTGAAAAAACATTTCTGTAGGCATTTTACCTACCATTTCCCGTTTAAAATTTGCTTCCCACACCAACCAGTTTCGTCCACCAAAATCAATAGCAACTTGAGATAAACAGTCATCCATTGGTAAATAAAAACCATAACGTTCTATTCCTAGTTTATTTCCTAAAGTCTTTGCAAAAACTTCACCTAGTGCTATTGCTGTATCTTCAATAGTGTGGTGTTCATCAACTTCTAAATCACCTATTACATTCACAACTAAATCCAATTGACCGTGACGTGCAATTTGATCTAACATGTGATCAAAAAATGAAATTCCTGTTGAAATATCACTTTTACCAGTTCCGTCTAAATTTAAATCGATTATAATTTTAGTTTCATTAGTAATTCTTGAAATACTTCCTGTTCTATCTTTCGCCTTTAAAAATTCATAAATTGCAGACCAATCTTGTGTTTCTAAAGCAATATAGTTTTCTAATTCATCTTTTGTAACCGTTAATTCATCGGTCCCTTCTATATTATCATTATTAATAAAAATACCCTTTGCCCCTAAGTTTTTAGCCAATTCTATATCTGTCATACGATCACCAATCACAAAAGAGTTTTCTAAATCATATGATGAAGAAATGTAATGAGATAATAGTCCTGTATTAGGTTTTCTGGTCGGAGCATTATCTCTTGCAAATGTTCTATCAATAATTTGTTCCGTAAAAACAATGCCTTCTTTTTCAAAGGTTTTCATTAAAAAATTATGCACTGGCCAAAAAGTAGCTTCTGGAAAGCTAGGAGTTCCTAATCCGTCTTGATTGGTAACCATCACCAATTCAAAATCCAATTCTTTGGCTATTTTACCAAGGTATTGAAACACTTTTGGATAAAATTCTAATTTTTCAAAACTATCAAGCTGGTAATCTACAGGGGGTTCTATAGCTAATGTTCCATCTCTATCTATAAAAAGTACTTTTTTCATTTATACTAATTTTAAGGTAT
>JABAZK010000032.1:0-6904 GCA_018608485.1 Flavobacteriaceae bacterium
TCAATTGTTATTTAGTAGCAGAATACTCTACTTGAATTTTTACATTATTAGACAATAGGATACTTCTACCGCCAACACTAAAATTTTTACGGTTTACGAACATTGAAGCTTTTAATACTAACGTTGAGTTATCTTCAAAAACTTCTAAAGGAATTTCCATCTCTTTAATAATTCCTTTGATGCTTAACGATGCGAAAAGAGTAATGTTGCCATTCTTATCCTTTCTAAGTTTAGTCGATTTTAGTATAATTTTTTCATGATTTAGAGCATCAAAATAATCTGGTTCTAATAAGTGTTTATCTCTTGTTTCTATACCTGTAAAAATAGAATTCACAATAATAGTCGCATTAATATAACTATTAGATAAATCTTTAGTGTCTAGATTTGTATTTACATCTATGGTTTTAAAACCACCATCTACCGTTATTCCAAAATTTTTAATTTGAAATAAAATACTGGTTTTGTTATTGTCTTGAATCCATTCTTGAGAGGACACCATTGATGTGGTTAACAATAGAAGTACAAGTATTTTTTTCAACATTTTAAACTTTAAATTTATTTAATCAAGTAGGTCTGCCAACTCTTTTCCAACCAGCGAACCAAGAGCAACACCCATACCGCCAAGACGAATACCGCAATAACTGTTTTCAGAAAGTTGTTTTACAATGGGAGTTTTTTGATTTCCAACGCCCATAATTCCACTCCAACGGTGTGTAATCTCAAAAGCTGTATTTGGTAAAATAATCGTTTTTAAAAGTTCTTCTAATTTATTTTGAATGAGTGTAGTTTTACCAAATTGGGTAGTTTCTTCTGTCTCAAAATCTAAATTTCTTCCACCTCCTAGTAAAATTCTATTATGTATATTTCTGAAGTAATAATACCCTTCCTCTAAATGAAAAGTTCCTTTAATATGTAGGTTTTTAATTTGACTTGTAATCAAAACTTGAGCTCTTGCGGGTGAGATAGATTCTTTGAGAAGTTCTCTAGAGAAACCATTGGTAGCAAAAAATACTTTAGAAGCTGAAATCTCTCCTTGGTTTGTGTTAATCTTTACTTGATTTGTACCCTCTGAAAACCCTAAGACAGAAATATTATTTAAAACTTTTACTCCTTGCTCTTGTGCTTTTTTTAGCAATTGTGAAACCATTTTTCCTGGATCTATCTGAGCTTCAAATTTATTAACTAAGTATGATGGAACCGTATTTTGAAAGTTGAATTTATTTTGAGTTGTAGAAAACACATTGGCATTAAAAAGAGGAAATAATAACTTGTTTAATTCCTCTGTTTTATTTTTGCACTTTTCAAAAAAAACTTCATCAGAAAATAATTCATATCCATAATTATGTTGATAATCAATGTTTATATCTCCAAGTAAATTTCTTATAAACTGAAGGCCCTCCCATCTTTTCTTTACCAACTGAAATACCTCCTCCTTTGAATGGTTTTTGAGATCACTTAATAACTCTGAGGTGCTTCCAAAACAGGCAAATCCAGCGTTTTTTGTACTTGCCCCTTGCGGAAGCAATCCTTTCTCTAAAACAACAACTTTTGATTTTGGAAAACGTTCTTTTAAATGAATTGCGCAGTTTAAACCAACAATTCCGCTACCAACAACAACAAAATCATTATCTGTAAACCATTCTTTATATTCCCAATAACTGTAATTCATCATACTAACTTTTCAAAACAATTGCTGTTATCCATTTGCGCATACTGTCCGTAATTTGCAATCCTTATATAACCAGATTTAAAATCAAACTTAATTGCCTCTATCTGACGATCTCCTGTTTCTAAAATACACTTTTTAAAGTCTTTTTCTAAAGCCCATAGCTCTAAAGAATTTAAAATAGCTTGTGCTGTTCCGTAACCTCTATGGTTAATTTTTACATACATTCTTTTAATTTCAGCAGTTTCGTTATCAAATTTTTTAAAGGCGCCACAACCAATGGCTTGTTTGTCTTTGTAGGCTATAACCACGTTCTTTATATTATCCAAACCGTTAAACTGATTGTAAAATTCATGGTCTTCACCGTCTGTTACTTTTAAATAAGCATCTAATTCATAAATTAATCTTATGAAATCAAGGTTCTTAGCATCTGTTCTGATAATTTTCATCATATGGCTATATCAATAATTCCTATACGTTGTTAGAGTTTAAAAGTGTTTTGTTTTTTAAAACTCTAACTTTAACTGAACCCAAACAGGATCTTTTTTTTCTGTGTCTAAGTTAGAAAAAGATATTCCTAAAAGTCTTACAGAGTTTTTAAACTTTTCTTGATATACTAATTCTTTTACAATGGGTATGATTTCTTCTTTCGTTTGTATAAAGCTTTGCACCGTTTTACTTCTTGTTTGCTGAGTAAAATCACTGTATTTTATTTTTAAAGTGATTGTTTTCCCTTTTGTTTCTGATTTCATCATTCGTTTTTCTAATTCTTCAGCTATTTTATCTAACCTCTCTAACATATATACTTCTGAAGAAATGTTTTTTGAAAAGGTTCTTTCTGCGGCAATTGACTTTCTAACCCTGTTTGGTTTTACGGAACTATTGTGAATCCCTCTCACAATATTATAATAGAATTTTCCTGATTTTCCAAAGAGCTTTGTTAGTTCCTCTAACGATTTGTTCTTTAAGTCTAACCCTTTAAAGATGCCTAAATTATTCATTTTTGCAGCAGTTACCTTCCCAACTCCATAAAATTTATTAACCGATAATTCTTCTAAAAAAAGAATCACCTCTTCAGGATTGATTGTTTTTTGTCCGTTCGGTTTATTAATATCTGAGGCTACTTTTGCAATAAATTTATTGATAGATATTCCTGCAGAAGCTCTTAAGTTAAGTTCATTAAAAATTCGATCTCTAATTTCTTGAGCAATTAAACTTGCTGATGGGTTTCCCTTTTTATTTTCAGTAACATCTAAATAGGCTTCATCTAATGAAAGTGGCTCTACTAAATCTGTATAGTCGTTAAATATCTGCCTAATCTTTACTGAAATTTCTTTATATCTAGAAAATCTTGGTTTTACAAATATAAGATGAGGGCATTTCTTTTTTGCCAAGACACCACTCATCGCGGACCTTACGCCAAACTTTCTAGCTTCATAACTTGCCGCAGCAACAACACCTCTTTCACTACTTCCTCCAACCGCAATAGGTTTTCCAATTAAATCCTTGTTGTCTAGCTGCTCAACTGATGCGTAAAAGGCATCCATATCTACATGAATTATTTTTCTATATGTTGTTGTTGATTCCACTTTATAAAGTTATAAAAATTTGATATTCTAGGGAATCAATTTTTTCTTAAGATTCTAATCGTTTAACAGATTGGTGTTTGTTTTCTTATGGCTAAAAACAAGTTTCTATAAATATAAAAAGCGCCTTAAAAGGCGCTTTCATAACTATTTATTTCTAGTTGTTTTTATACTATTCCTTGAGCTAACATGGCGTCAGCAACTTTAACAAAACCAGCAATATTTGCTCCTTTTATATAATCAACAGAGCCATCTTCGTTTTTACCATAAGCAACACACGATTCATGAATGTCTTTCATAATCTGCTTTAATTTTTCATCTACCTCTTCTCTAGTCCAACTTAAACGTAAAGAGTTTTGACTCATCTCTAAACCAGATGTTGCCACACCTCCAGCATTTGATGCTTTTCCAGGAGCAAATAATATTTTCGCTTTTTGAAATTCATAAATTGCTTCTGGTGTAGAAGGCATATTTGCTCCTTCTGCCACACAAATACATCCATTATCTACTAGTTGTTTTGCATGTTCTCCATTTAATTCGTTCTGTGTTGCACAAGGTAAGGCAACATCACATGCTACAACCCATGGCTTTTCTCCTTTGAAAAAAACAGCATTAGAGTACTTGTTAACATACTCACTAATTCTTCCTCTTTTCACATTTTTTAAGTCCATTACATACGCTAATTTATCTGCATCTATACCGTCTTTATCTAAAATATACCCTGATGAATCGGAAAGCGTTACCACTTTTGCACCAAGCTGAGTTGCTTTTTCTGTAGCATATTGGGCAACATTTCCAGAACCAGAAACTACCACCGTTTTTCCTTTAAAAGAATCTCCTTTTGTTTGTAACATGTTTTCTGCAAAGTACACATCTCCGTACCCTGTAGCTTCTGGCCTTATTAAAGACCCCCCCCATGAAGCACCCTTTCCAGTTAAAACACCGGTAAAAGAGTTTTTAAGTTTTTTATACATTCCAAACATAAACCCAATCTCTCTTCCTCCTACTCCAATATCACCTGCGGGAACATCTGTATTATGGCCAATATGTCTAAATAATTCACTCATAAAAGCATGACAAAATCGCATAATTTCATTATCAGATTTACCTTTTGGATCAAAGTCTGAACCTCCTTTTCCTCCACCCATAGGAAGCGTTGTTAAAGAGTTTTTAAATACTTGTTCAAAGGCTAAAAACTTTAAAATACTAGCATTAACTGTCGGGTGAAATCTAAGACCACCTTTGTAAGGCCCTATCGCTGAATTCATTTGAACTCGGTACCCTCTATTAACCTGAATCTCTCCAGTATCGTCTACCCATGAAACCCTAAAAGAGATTAACCTTTCTGGTTCTACCATTCTAAGTAAAATATTCTTTCCGTGATATATATCATTTTTAACTATATAAGGAATAACAGTTTCAGCAACCTCTTGAACTGCCTGTAAGAATTCTGGTTCATGATGATTTCTCTGTTTCACCAAGTCCATAAAAGCATTTATTTTTGCTTCCATATGTTTGTTTTTGATTTGTGGTTTACTTGTTCAATTTTGCGACAAAGATATATATTTTAAGACATCTTAATCATACTTTTTACGTTTTGTTTCGGTCTGAAACATCAGTATTCAATCGTTTTCGTTTGGATTTTAGTTTTCAAAAGGAAAATGAATCGCTTTCCTTATAAAAAATGTAAATTTGCACAATATATATTTCATTGCAAAACATGTTAGACAAGGTTAAAGAACTCATAGAAGAAGTTCATTTATTTAAAGCAACTTCTAAAACAGATATAGAAACTTTTAGAATTAAATTCTTAGGAAGTAAAGGAGTATTAAAAGGGTTGTTTTCTGAATTTAAAAATGTTGATGCTGCATTACGTAAAGAATTTGGACAGGCTTTAAACACTCTAAAAAAAGCAGCAGAGGATAAAGTAACTTTATTAACTATTTCAATAGAAAATTCCGAAGAAGACAAAAAGTTTTATGGTGATTTAACAAGGCCTTCTGAACCTATACAATTAGGCTCTAGGCACCCTATCTCTTTGGTAAAAAATCAGATCATTGAAGTTTTTAATCGCATTGGCTTTACTGTGTCTGAAGGTCCTGAAATAGAAGATGATTGGCATAACTTTTCCGCTCTAAATTTACCTGAATATCACCCAGCTAGAGATATGCAGGATACTTTTTTTATTGATAAAAAACCAGACACTTTGTTACGAACACATACATCTTCTGTTCAGGTGCGTTACATGGAAAATAATAAACCTCCTATTAGAACTATTTCACCTGGTAGGGTTTTTAGAAATGAAGATATTTCTGCAAGAGCTCATTGTATATTTCATCAAGTAGAAGGCTTATATATAGACACAGATGTTTCTTTTGCTGATTTAAAACAAACCTTGTTGTACTTTACAAAAGAAATGTTCGGAAAATCTAAGATTCGCCTTCGCCCATCTTATTTTCCTTTCACAGAACCCAGCGCAGAGGTTGACATTTATTGGGGTTTAGAAACTGAAACAGATTATAGAATAACTAAAGGTACAGGTTGGTTAGAAATTATGGGGTGTGGTATGGTAGACCCTAACGTACTTAAAAATTGTAATATAGATCCTTCTATATACAGCGGGTATGCTTTTGGTATGGGGATTGAAAGAATCGCGATGTTATTATATCAAATTCCAGACATTAGAATGTTTTACGAGAATGATGTTCGCTTTTTAGAGCAGTTTAAATCTGTGATGTAAGTTTGTATATCAATTCATTAAAATAATAACTAGCAACCCTTTTACTTCAGTGAAAAAAGACATTCAAATTCCGATAATAACTGGTATTGGAATGGCTGTTGTTTTTGAATACAATGATATTTACAAGACAGATGACTGGAATGTATACATTATCAACCAGAAAGATATTCATATAGAGATGGTTGTGATTGTGTCTAAAGGGTTTAGTAAAAAAAAGCAAACCTCAATAATGCGAAAAAAAATTGATGTTTTATCTGCAAACTCCTTTGCAAAAGTTGAATGGATACAGCCAGAACTATTTAAACTTACCAATCAATTTCAAGTTACTTTTTTTGCTAATAATACATTATACGACAAGACATTTACTTTTAAAAAAAATACTATACGAGAAAATGATTTAAAGCTAATTCCAGAGATTAACAAAAGAGGAATTCTCGCAAAATAAATTCATACCTTGTAAAATCTATTTTTATAAAAAATAATAGATAATAAAAAAGTATCTTTCATTGGTCTATCCGAATAAACCTTTTGAAATTTAATCTCAATAAAATTTGCTTTAAAATTACTAGAGTTTATGAATAGCTTTTCTTTCTTTGATAGAGAAAACACCTTCAAGGAATTAACTTCAAAAGAATTTGATGTGTTAATTGTAGGAGGGGGGGTTACGGGTGCAGGAATTGCTTTAGATGCTGCTTCTAGGGGAATGTCTGTTGCATTGGTAGAAAAAAATGATTTTGCCTCAGGAACAAGCAGTAAATCTACAAAGCTCATTCATGGCGGTTTAAGATATTTGAAGCAATTTGATTTTTGGTTAGTAAAAGAGGTGGGAACAGAGCGGGCTATTGTTCATGGTTTAGCGCCTCATCTAGTTATTCCAGAAAAAATGATTTTACCGTTGGTTGAGGGCGGAAC
>JABAZK010000032.1:7004-21478 GCA_018608485.1 Flavobacteriaceae bacterium
CGCCTCATCTAGTTATTCCAGAAAAAATGATTTTACCGTTGGTTGAGGGCGGAACTTATGGTTCATGGCTAACTTCTATTGGGCTTAAAGTATATGACGTTTTAGCAGCTGTTGAGGGAGACGATAAACGAAAAATGTTAAGTAAAAAAGAAGCATTAAAGATAGAGCCCTTACTTCCTGAAAATATTTTAAAAGGAGCTGGGTACTATGCAGAATATAGAACCGATGATGCTCGTTTGACGCTAGAGCTTATAAAAACATCTTTACGTTATGGAGCAAAACCACTTAATTATTTAGAGGTTACAGATTTCTTGTACGAGAACACTAGGGTTTCGGGCGCTAAAGTGAAAGATACGTTAACTAACAAAGTATTTGATATTAAATCCAAATACGTTGTAAATGCTACCGGTCCTTGGGTAGACGGTTTGCGGCAGAAAAACCAATCTAGCGCTAATAAAAAACTACGATTGTCTAAAGGGGTTCATTTGGTAGTTAATCACGATAGATTTCCTATTAATCAATCTGTATATTTTGATATTCCTGACGGCAGAATGATGTTTGCTATACCAAGAGGGGGAAGTACCTATTTTGGAACTACAGATACCAATTATCAAGAAAATAAAAACGACGTAAGAACAAGTTTAGTAGATGCTATGTATCTTATATCTGCAGTAAATAATATGTTTAATGGTGTTTCTATTTCAATTAATGATATAAAATCTTCATGGGCTGGTTTACGCCCTCTTATTCATGAGGAAGGAAAACCAGCCTCGGAATTGTCAAGAAAAGATGAAATATATGTGTCTAATACTGAATTAATTTCAATTGCTGGAGGAAAATTAACTGGGTATCGAAAAATGGCAGAACGAATTGTAGATTTAATCAATAAGAAATATTTACGCCGTTTTAGTAAGGTGTTTGAAAAAGTTAAAACAGAAAAAATTGTACTTTCAGGGGGTTCATTTACAAACCACCAAGAGGTTTTAAGCTATATAAAAACGATTCAAGAAAGGATAACAAAATTAGGTTTTGAAGAAAAGATTGCTGCTTATTTTGTGTATAATTATGGCAAACAAACGGATGTTATTTTAACTAAATTCGATAAATTAAGTGATGTAGACATAGAACAAAGAATGATAAAAGCTGAAGTTTGGTTTAGTATTTTATACGAGTCTGCTTGTTCTCCTGTTGATTTTTTTATGCGGAGAACCGGAAGAGCTTACTTTAACATAGACAGCGTTTATAAGCATTTGAACCTTGTCTTGACAGAATTCTCGACACATTTTTCTTGGAATAATGAAATCCTTAATAAAAAGAAAGAGGAGTTGAATAAAGAACTAAAATCAATTACTTCATTTACCTAATTTACTAATTTTTTTCGTGCTCTTCTAAATCTTTTGTAAGATCCAGATTTCTTAACGTTGGGTTTACAACCCCTGTAACCACTACTGTTATTAATGTCATGGTGCCGCCAAAAACTACCGCGGTAACTGTACCCATTAGTTTTGCTGTTAATCCACTCTCAAAAGCACCTAACTCGTTAGAAGACCCTACAAACATTGAGTTAACAGAAGAAACTCTTCCTCGCATTTCATCGGGTGTTTTTAATTGAAGAATTGTTTGTCTAATAACCATAGAAACTCCATCTGTGACACCACTAAAAAATAAGGCAACTACAGATATCCAGAAGACAGAAGAAATTCCAAAGACAATAATACAAATACCGAAACCAAAAATAGCTGCTAATAGTTTCTTTCCTGCGTCTTTACTAATTGGAATATATGCTGTGACTAACATTGTTAAAAAAGAACCAATAGAGGGTGCTGCCACTAAAATACCAAAACCTTGTGGTCCTACTTTTAAAATATCTTCAGCAAAAACTGCTAGTAAAGCAATTGCTCCACCAAATAAAACAGAAAACATGTCTAAGGTAAGCGCTCCTAAAATTGCTTTAGTTTTAAACACAAAGCGAACACCTTCTTTTAGGCTTTGTAAAACAGGCTCACCAATTTTTGGGTTTAAAACAGGCTTTCTTTTTATTTTAAATAATACAAAAAAGGAAAAAGTCACTAAGAAAAAAATAACACTTAAAGACCAATGAACGCCAATCCAATTAATAGAAAAACCAGCAAAAGAAACCCCTAAGACTCGAGCCATTTGCCATAAAGAACTGTTCCATGTTGCTGCATTTGGGTATATTTTTTTTGGAACTATTAA
Organism: Flavobacteriaceae bacterium; assembly: GCA_018608485.1. Classification (GTDB taxonomy): domain Bacteria; phylum Bacteroidota; class Bacteroidia; order Flavobacteriales; family Flavobacteriaceae; genus Polaribacter. The sequence continues at coordinate 9,222 of JABAZK010000032.1, forward strand.
TGCTACTAAAGAAAAAATAATTGGCCCAAAAAATGCCCTCAAAAAACCTCCAAAAAAAACAAATGCGTAAATTATATATAGAATTGTTTGTTTGGAAAGTGTATTGTTTAGTGCTTCTGACGTAACCCAAAAAAGACCAAAACTTATTAAAGAAAAAGCAGCAATACATAATGCTAGTAAATTTCTTTTTTCTTTTTGATCAACAATATGCCCGGCAAACAAAGCCATTGATAGAGCGGGAATTATTTCCATTAACCCAATAAGACCTAGGTATAAAGGATCTCCTGTAAGTTCATATACTTTCCACTCAATAACAATAAATTGCATTGACCATCCAAAAACTAAAGCAAAGCGTACCAATAAAAAAATATTAAACTCTTTTATTCTTAATGCTGCATATGGGTCTTTGTTTTTCATCTGCCTCGATATAAACTAGTCTACTACCTTTTTAGATCCATTAATATTGCAAAAGCGTTATTGATGTCTTTTTCTTTAACTACAAGAGTGATTTCATTTGTTGTAGATATAATTTCTTGCAATGGAATGTTTGCCCAGGCCAGTTGTTTTAAAATAAAATAATACACTCCTGGTTGTTCTAAATTTTCTTTTGGTAATTTGATTGTAATTGATGCTAAATTCTTGATATTATGAATTAATTTTTCTTTTATAAAAAACTCTTTTACATAAGGTAACATTGCCTCTCCTACAACAATATTTGTTTCAAAAATACCTTGTGAAACAGTAATAAATGAATCGCTATTATTAGCGGCTTCATTTAATATTCTTGCAATCTCTTTAAAGAGCGTACTTGTGTTCTTAAAGGTAAAATCACTAAGATCTGAACGAACAATAAAGTCACCCAAAGAAAGAGTAAATTTTCTAATGTTTTTTCTTATTCTTAACTCATTTGCTGGAGATAGTCTGTTAATAGCCATCATAACAGCACCCGCTTTTACTTGTTTTTTTAATAAGATTGAAACCTCAGGGAGAATAACTCTAGCTAAAGAAGATACATTGATAAGTTTTTCATTAAGTGCCTCCTCTAGAAATGGGGTTTTTCTAATTGTGCTTTCAACTGCTTCTTGAATTGTTTTCACTGTAACTTTATTTTTTGGACGCTTTTTTAAGAATATTAATCTAATTGTTTTGTTAGCTCTTCAAAAACTCTCTTAGCGTCTTTTCCTTTATAAAGAACAGAATAAACTGCATCAATAATAGGAGTTCTTGCACCATTTTTGTTTTTAATTTTATAGGAGCTTTTAGTAGCATAATATCCCTCTGCCACCATGCTCATTTCTAACATTGCAGATTTAACAGTATAGCCTTTACCGATCATATTACCAAACATTCTATTTCTACTGAAGGTAGAATAACCAGTTACTAATAAATCACCTAAATATGCGGAGTTATTAATGTTTCTCTTCATTTTATGAACTTTTTTTATAAAACGCTTCATCTCTCGTATAGAGTTACTCATAAGCACAGATTGAAAATTATCTCCATAACCTAAGCCGTGAGATATTCCTGCTGCTATAGAAAAAATGTTTTTTAGCATCGCGGCATATTCTGTTCCTATAATATCATCTGATATTTTAACACGGATATACCTACTTTGTAGCCAACCTCCAACCGTCTTTGCTTTGTCTTCATCTTGACAAGCTATTGTTAAATATGAAAGTCTTTCCATAGCAACCTCTTCTGCGTGACATGGCCCTGTAATAACTCCAATGTTTTTATACGGAACATTGTATTTTTCGTAAAAATGCTCTCCTACAATCAAACCTGTTTCTGGAACGATTCCTTTAATTGCTGAAAAAACTATTTTATGTTCTAAACTCTCCGTTAATTTTTCAAGTTCTAAAGTTAAGAAGGCGGAGGGAATTGCAAAAATTAAGATATCATAATTAGACACGGCCTTGTTAATATCGTTTGAAAGGTCTAATTGAGAAGGGTGAAGTTCTGCGGAACTTAAGTAATTTGGATTGTGTTTGTTTAGGTTTATGTGTTCTGCGGCATATGTGCTTCGCATATACCAGCCAATAGTATCTAGATTTTCACACAACATTTTCACAATGGCAGTTGCCCAGCTACCTCCTCCTAAAACCGCTACTTTTGGCTGATTATTCATTCTAGACTTCTAAATATTTTTTCAAAAGTAATAATTCTTAAATCTAATATCTATTACTCCGTTGATTTATTATATTTGTTTTAATCAATACCACTATAATGACTATACAAATAATAAATAAGTCTAAACATCAAACACCTTCTTACGAAACCATTCTTTCTGCAGGAATGGATTTACGCGCTAATATTAGTGAATCATTAATATTAAAGCCTTTAGAGAGAGTAATTGTAAAAACCGGTTTGTTTATTGCGTTGCCTGCTGGTTTGGAAGCTCAGGTGAGACCAAGAAGTGGATTGGCTGCTAAAAGAGGCATTACCGTATTAAACAGCCCAGGAACGGTAGACGCAGATTACAGAGGAGAAATAGGGATAATATTGGTTAATTTATCTAATGAAGACTTTTTAATAAAAGACGGAGAACGAATAGCTCAATTAATAATAGCTAAACACGAACAAATTACTTGGAAAGAGGTTTCAATTTTAGATAAAACAGAAAGAGGAGAGGATGGATTTGGAAGCACTGGTGTTTAAAAAGCCACTGTTAGACTGTGGCTTTTTGTTAGATTTTTTATATTACTGATTGTCTATAGCTTCTTTTATTTTAACTTCTAATTCTTCTGATAAATCTGGATTATCTTTTATTAATGATTTAACCGCATCTCTTCCTTGTCCTAGTTTGGTTTCTCCATAACTAAACCAAGACCCGCTCTTTTTTACGATTCCAAGCTCTACACCAATATCTAAAACTTCTCCAACTTTAGAGATACCCTCTCCGTACATAATGTCAAATTCTGCTATTTGAAATGGTGGGGCAACTTTGTTTTTAACAACTTTTACTTTTGTTTGATTGCCTATTACCCTATCTCCATCTTTTATTTGTGTTCTTCTTCTTATGTCTAATCTTACAGAAGCATAAAACTTTAATGCGTTACCCCCTGTGGTTGTTTCGGGGTTACCAAACATAACTCCTATTTTTTCTCGTAACTGATTAATAAAAATAACAGTACATTTTGTTTTGCTTATTGTTCCTGTTAACTTACGTAGCGCTTGTGACATTAAACGGGCATGAAGACCCATTTTTGAATCACCCATTTCACCTTCAATTTCTGATTTAGGTGTTAAAGCAGCTACAGAATCTATCACAACAATATCGATTGCTCCTGAACGAATTAAATTATCAGCTATCTCTAAAGCTTGTTCTCCGTGGTCTGGTTGAGAAATAATTAAATTATCTATATCTACACCTAGATTTGATGCATAAAAACGGTCAAAAGCGTGCTCTGCGTCAATAAAAGCGGCTATACCTCCTGCTTTTTGTGCTTCTGCTATAGCGTGAAGTGTTAATGTTGTTTTTCCTGAAGATTCTGGGCCATATATTTCTACAACCCTACCTCTTGGATAGCCACCAACACCCAAAGCCAAATCTAAACCTAAAGATCCTGAAGAAATTGCCTCTACTTCTTCTACAACAGAATCGCCCATTTTCATAACAGATCCTTTACCATAAGTTTTATCTAGCTTATCTAATGTTAGTTGTAGTGCTTTTAATTTTGCTTGTTTTTCTTTATCTTTTGACATAAATCTAGTTTATTTTTCCAATTTCTATTTCAGTATCACAAGGTACAAAAATTGAATAGTTTTTTTTATTAGAAAAAGATTATTTTTGATTCGTTTTTTTATTTTAATGAGTACTCATAAACACTTTATATTTCATAAGCCCTACGGAACTATTTCTCAATTTGTAAATCCTAATAAGAGGAAAAAAAAATTACTAGGTGAACACTATGATTTTCCAAAAAAAACAATGGCTATAGGTAGATTAGATGTTAATTCTGAGGGGTTGCTTCTTTTAACAACAGATGGAAAGGTAAGTGAATTTATAAGAAGTAAAAAAATAGAAAAGGAATACTATGTCCAAGTAGATGGTAATATTACAAAAGAGGCTGTTAAAAAATTAAAACAAGGGGTTGAAATAGGTTTTGATGGAAAGAAATATTTAACTAAAAATTGTCAAGCATCAATTATAAATAATACCAACTTTAAAAAAAGAACTCAAAAAATTAGAGATGATAGACACGGCCCAACTAGTTGGATTTCTATAACTATAACAGAAGGAAAGTTTAGACAAGTTAGAAAAATGACCGCAGCTGTAGGATTTCCAACTTTAAGATTAATAAGAGTAAGAATTGGGGAAGTTTTACTAAAGGGAGTTGATTTAGGAGAAGTAAAAGAGGTAAAAAGTTTTGTTTAGTTTTTCAACATTTTAATATGAGGAATATCATCTTCTAAATATTGTTCTCCTTTTTGTTCGAAACCTAAGTTATTGTAAAAATTTATAAGATATGCTTGAGCTGAAATTAAAATTTCTTTTTCTTTGAATTTTTTTTCTATGAACTCTATTGAGTTTTTAACTAGATGATCTCCATATTTAAATCTTCTGTGAGTTTTTTTCACTATAATTCTTCCAATACTTGATTTTGAAAAATAGTCTCCTGGTTTAAAAACCCTCGCGTAAGCTATTAGTATAGAATCTTTATAACCTAACACATGATATGCTAATTGATCTTTTCCATCAAGGTCTTGATAGACACAATCTTGTTCTACTACAAAAACCTCTGATCTTAATTGTAAGATAGAATATAGCTCTTGAGTAGATAATTGATTAAAGTCTTTTATTTTAAAATTTAACTTAGACATCCTGTAATTTTATCAACTCTTTTCTGGTGTCTTCCTCCTTCAAATTCTGTATCTAAAAAAATCTCTACCATTTTTATTGCTTGAGGAATGGAAGTAAATCTAGCTGGTATACATAAGATATTAGCATTATTATGTTGTCTTATTAATTCTACTATTTCCTTTGTCCAACATAAACCGGCCCTAACCTCTTTATATTTATTTGCTGTCATAGCAACACCATTAGCACTTCCACAAATTAATATACCAAAAGAAGATTTTTTTAAAACAATATCTTGTGCCACAGGATGAACATAATCAGGATAATCTACACTATTATTTGTGTCTGTTCCATGATTATCTACGGTTATATTTTTACTTCTTAAAAATTCTGTAATAGCAAATTTATAATCTGTGCCGGCGTGATCATTCCCTATAGATATATTCATAAAATATTGATTTATATAATATTAATTATATACAAAAATACAAATAGATAAGGTTATCAACAGTGATAGAAATAATAATTAAGAAAATTATTATTAACTTTTTGTTTATCAATTGATTAATGGTTTTTTATTAAATGTTAAAAACTAGTAATAACCCTTTAAAAATAAAATTTTATTATTCATTTAATTTATTATGTAATTTTTTAATTAAAAAAATCAAAATAACTTTTCATTTTTTAATATGTATTTATAAACAATTTTTATTAGAAAAATAAAGGGTTATTAACTAATAATTAGTTAAGAATAAATGTTTATACTCTAATATATATATGTTAATAACTTAAAAAAAATATTGATTTAAAAGAGATTAAAAAGCTAATAAAATGTGAAAGATTTTTAATAAGTAACAAAAACAAATAATTAAATAGATTTAAATATTAACTATTCACAATCTATAATATTTATTAAATATAATTTTTAAAATTAAAAAGATAAATAATAATAATATAGATTGTTAATAAAGCTTTTTTTAATTAATTAAAAATAGAACTGCATTTTGTTTGATTGTTACATTTAAAGAACCATTTCCTATTATTTCTCCATCTGCTTCTATGGTTGAATTATAATTATCCAAAATTTTTAATTCTCTTGTTTTATAGTTAGTTACTTTTCTATGATGTATTATATCACCGTTATATAATTTAGGAATATTAAAAAGTAAATCTAAAAAAGAAATATTTTTAACAATAGTTATATCTAATAAACCATCTTTTGGATTTGGATCTTTTGTAACTCTCAAACCCCCACCAGAATATTTACAAATTCCAAATAATATCATTAAACATTGTTCATTAATAGTTTTATTATTAATAATAATTCTATACTTAGTTTTTTTGTAAGAAAACAAACTATATAAACCACTTACTACAAATGCCAACGATCCTATTTTTTTTAAGTAATTTAAATTCTTAACAACATATCCATCATAACCCGTTCCTGCAAGGTTATTAAAGTATTCTTTCTTTCCATTCAATAATGTTATACAACCAATATCTTGTAAAACTGTAGTGTTTTTTACAATTACATTTATTGATTTTTCAATTGAATTAGGAATATTATACGTTTTTATCCAATCATTACCAGTTCCTAACGGAATTACTCCAAGTTTAATTTTAGATGTTTTTATATATCTTTGCTTCATTATTCCGTTTACAACATGATGTAGAGTTCCATCACCACCTACGGAAATAATATTTCTATATCCTTGTTTAATAGCTTTATCAACAAGAATTACTTCGTGTTTTCTGTATTCTGTGAAAGAGTAAGAAAAATTAATATTTTTTAATTTTAAAATATAAGTAATTATTTCCCATGATTTTTCAAAATTACTATTACCAGAATGTGGATTAACAACAATAAAAAATGAATTTAACATAGATAACAATATAAAAGGAATATATAAGAATGAATGATAATTGTTTAATTATCTTACTTACATATATAATTTTGTATTTTTCTAAAATATAAAGATTGAAGACTTATGAGTAGAAAGAAAAAAATTTACAAAAAGAAAGGAAAAATAATAAAAGATTTAACAAAAAATATATTTAAAATACTGAACAAAGATTCTAGTAAACATTATAATTACAAACAAATATCAGCAAAACTTGGTGTATCTGATACAGATGGTAAAACACAAATTCTCCAAAAACTTGTAGAACTTACAGGATCTAAAAAAATTAAAGAAATAGACAGAGGAAAATTTCAAATTAATAACGATAGAAAATACCATATTGGAACTTTAGATATTACATCAAACGGCAATGGTTATTTCATATCAGACGATTTTGAAAAAGATATATTTATTCCTTCTAATAATTTAGGAAAGGGTCTTCAAAACGATACAGTAAAAGCTTATATATATAAAAGAAATAGAAGTAATAAATTAGAAGCAGATATTGTAGAAATTATAGAAAGAGATAAAACATCTTTTGTAGGTGTTTTGCAATTAAGTAAAAATTTTGGTTTTGTTATTTGTGATAATAATAAAATGTATACTGATGTTTTTGTACCAAGATCAAAAATAAATAACGCTGATCATGGAGATAAAGTTCAAGTAACAATAACAAACTGGCCTGAAAACTCAAAAAATCCTTTTGGAAAAATAACACAAGTATTAGGAAAACCAGGAGATCATAATACAGAAATTCATTCAATTTTATTAGAGTATGGTTTACCTTACGAGTTTGAAAAAGAAGTAGAGGAAGAGGCTAATAAATTATCTTTAAATATCACTAAAGAAGAGATATTGAAAAGAAGAGATATGCGTCAAGATTTAACATTCACAATTGATCCTAAAGATGCAAAAGATTTTGATGATGCTTTGTCTTTTAAAAAATTAGATAATGGAAATTTTGAAATAGGAATTCATATAGCAGATGTGTCTCATTATGTTCAACCAGATACAATATTAGATACAGAAGCATTCAGTAGAGCTACATCTGTTTATTTAGTGGATAGAGTTGTTCCTATGCTTCCTGAAATTTTATCTAACGGAGCTTGTTCTTTACGTCCAGAAGAAGAAAAATTAACTTTTTCTGCTGTATTTGAGCTTAATAATAAAGCTAAAATTATTAAAAAATGGTTTGGTAGAACCGTTACTTATTCAGATAAGAGGTTTGCTTATGAAGAAGCCCAAGCTATTATAGAGACTCAAAAGAACCATATATCCTCTAACGTTTCAATTACAGGAGAAGCTTATGATGTTAAAGAAGAAATATCAGATGCTATTTTGAAATTAAATGAATTATCTAAAATATTAAGAGAGAATAGGATGAAAAATGGGGCTATATCTTTTGATAGGGTAGAAGTAAAATTTAATCTAGATAAAGATGCAAATCCTGTTGGAGTTTATTTTAAAGAAGCTAAAGATGCAAATAAACTAATAGAAGAGTTTATGTTATTAGCAAACAGAAAAGTTGCAGAATTTATAGGAAAAAATAACAATCAACCAAGTAATAAAACTTTTATATATAGGGTTCATGATGAACCAGATATTGAAAAGTTAGCAACTTTACAAAACATTGTTTATAATTTCGGTTATAAAATGGATACTCAAACAAGAGAAAGCACTACCCAAAGTTTAAATAAGCTATTAAAAGATGTTCATGGTAAAGCAGAGGCAAACATGATAGAAACACTAGCAATAAGATCTATGAGTAAAGCTGTTTATACCACACAAAATATTGGTCATTATGGATTAGCGTTTAATTACTATTCTCATTTTACATCACCTATTCGTAGATACCCAGATGTAATGACTCATCGACTATTACAACACTACTTAGACGGAAAAAATTCACCAAAACAAGATGATTATGAAGTAAAATGTAAACACACATCAAAGCAAGAAGAACTTGCGTCAAAAGCAGAAAGGCAATCTATAAAATACATGCAAGTTAAATATATGCAAGATCATTTAGATGAAGAATTTACTGGTGTAATATCAGGGGTTACTGAATGGGGTCTGTATGTTGAAATTACCTCTAATAAATGTGAAGGAATGGTTAGAATTAGAGATATTAAGAATGATTATTACATATTTGAAGAGAAACAACACGCAATAGTAGGACAAACAACAAAACATATTTATCAATTAGGAGATGAGGTAACTGTAAAAGTAAAAAACACAGATTTAGAGAGAAAACATTTAGATTTTACACTTATAGAACAATAGATAATTAAATAAGATGTTTATTAATTAAGATTTGCAATTAAAAAAAAATGAAAAATTACACCCTATTATTTATTATATTAATTAATACATCATTATTATTTGCTCAATCTACTAAGACAACGTCTTTAGGTGATTTTTATAAAATAAAAATATTTAGTGGTATAAAATTGGAATTAATAAAAGACAAAGAAAATAAATTAGAAATAAAAAATGATGAAACAGACAGAGTTAGATTTAAAAATAACAACGGAGTTTTAAAAATAAGTTTAAAGTTTCCAGATAATTTATCTACTAAAGAGACAGAAGTTAAATTATATTACAAACAAGATATTCTGGTAATAGATGGAAACGAAGGCTCATCAATTACAGGAAACGGTATTTACCAAACAAATTTAGAGGTTAAAGCTCAAGAGGGCGCAACTATTCAATTAAATATAGACACCAAACATTTAAAGGTTAAATCAGTAACAGGCTCCATTATTAAGCTTACGGGAAAAACAAAAAATCAAGAAATAGAAGTAGATTTATATGGTGTTTATCATGGATATGGTTTAGAGATATTAGGCAATACAATAGTAAAATCTGGAATTGGATCGAAAGCAGAGATCAAAACAGGAGAAACATTAAATGCTAAAGTAAGTTTTGGAGGGTCTGTTTTATACAAAGGAACACCAGAAGTAAAACAAACAAAAAAAGTAGCAGGCGGAATTATAAAGCAAATGAATTAATTCATTGAAACGTTTTCGTATCTTTGTTAAATAAATTTAAATTAAACAATGACTTTTAATATATTTCTTTTAGGTATGCCAAGCGTAGGTTCTTGGGTAATAATAGCTCTAGCACTTTTATTATTTTTTGGTGGAAAAAAAATACCAGAACTTATGAAAGGTCTAGGTGGCGGGATTAAAGAGTTTAAAAAAGCTTCAAAAGACGATAAAAAGGAAGACGAAAAAATAGAAGAAAAGAAATAACTTTTTTATAATTTTACAGCAGTTCCAGAAGCTGTTACCATTAACATACCTCCGTTTTTACCAACTGTTTCGTAATCTAAATCAATCCCAATAACAGCATTTGCATTTAATTTTATAGCCTCTTCTTGCATTTCTTTCAGAGCGGTGTCTTTTGCCTCTCTTAGAACTCTTTCGTAAGAGCCTGATCTCCCGCCAACAATATCTCTTATACTGGCAAAAAAATCTTTAAAAATATTTGCACCTATAATAGTTTCACCGGTTACAATTCCCAAATAGTCATTTACTGGTTTACCTTCAATAGTATTTGTTGTGGACAGTATCAAAGATTATTTATCTAATTTTTTATTCTTTTTCATAGCTTCTCCAATCTGATTACTAGCTGTAAAGCTGGCAACCATGTCATTTAACATTTGACTTCCTGCTTGAGGTGAGTTGGGTAATAAAATTAAATTACTATTTGTTTCTTGTCCAATAGATTGAAGAGTGTCATAATGTTGTGTTACTACAATTAAAGCTGACGCTTCTTGAGAGTTTATCCCTACTTTGTTTAAAACTTCAACAGACTCCTCTAAACCGCGAGCAATCTCTCTTCTTTGATCTGCTATACCCTGTCCTTGAAGTCTTTTACTCTCAGCTTCAGCTTTTGCTTTTTCAACAATTAAAATACGTGCGGCATCTCCCTCGTACTGAGCAGCTGTTTTTTCTCTATCTGCAGCATTAATTCTATTCATAGCTGCCTTTACTTGAGCATCAGGGTCTATATCTGTTACCAGTGTTTTTATAATATCATATCCATATTCCATCATTGCATCGTTTAATTCTGATTTAACCGCAATAGCAATATCATCTTTTTTAACAAAAACATCATCTAATTTCATCTTAGGAACTTCTGCTCTTACTACATCAAAAACATATGAAGTTATTTGATCGTGTGGATAGTCTAATTTATAGAAAGCCTCGTATACCTTATCTTTTATAACCTTAAATTGAACAGACACTTTTAATTTTACAAACACATCATCTAGTGTTTTCGTTTCTATAATTACATCAAGTTGTTGGATTTTTAGACTCATTCTGCCAGCAATTCTCTGAACGACAGGAACTTTTAATTGGAAGCCAGATTGTCTAATATTACTAAAGCGTCCAAAAGTTTCTATAATAGCAGCTGTTTGTTGTTTTACAATAAAAATTACACCATAAAGAGCAAAAATGAATAAACCAATAACAATAGGTAAAAAGAAAGTTGACATAAACGTAGTTTTAAATATTAATAGTAAATAAATTTAGATAAAAGAAAGCGTATCTACAACATAAGACGCAATAAAGAAATAATGTTACAAATTAAGCAGCTATTTTTTTTTCACAGAAGCTTTGTATTTTTTCCATTTTTTTAGTTGTTTGGCAGATAATATTTCTTCTAATTTTAAGTTTAATTTTTTATCTTTTTCTTCAATAATACTTATTATAGGTTTAAAAGTTTTTGTAACCTCCTTGTTAGCTAACCGAAGAGGTGTAGGGTCCCTATTCTCAATAGCTTCTTTTTGAGCAGCCTCCATTTTTGACTTCCCTTCTGAAAATAAAAAAGTATTAATTCTTTTAATTTGCTTTAATTCTTTATTGTAGGAATTTAAAATTGAAAACACTTTTAAATAGGTGTCAGAGGTTTCTTTTATTCCTATTTTTTTTGAAACTTTCTCAATGTTGTAAAAGATTAATCCAACAGCTTTTTCCACATTAATTTTTGGAGCTCGAGGTTTTTGTGTTGCCATAGGTTGCCTAGACCGCATATTTTGCCTTCTGTTAAATTGAGAATTGTATTGTGCTTCAGCAAAAAATGTTGAAAAAAACAAAAAAATAAAAAAGATGTGTTTTATCATGACAGTGTGTTTATAATTTTATGTATTCGAATAATAGATTCTTCTTTACCAATCATTTCAATAATGTCAAACAAGTGAGGTCCTTTCATATCACCTACCAGAGCAAGTCGAAGAGGCTGCATTATTTTTCCAAACCCCATTTCTTTAGAGGTAATCCAATCTTTAACAGTTTTTTCTATTGTAGTAGAAGAAAAATCATCAATAGAAGTAATTATAGAGGCTACTTCTTCCATTAATTCTCCAGTATTTTCTTTCCACTGTTTTCTGCTTGCTTTTTCATTGTAAGAAGTGGGCGTTTCAAAAAAGTAATTACTTAAATTCCAAAAATCTTTCACAAAAACAGCTCTTTCTTTAATAAGTGAAACCACCTTATTTATGAAGTCATAAGAGAAATCTAATCCTTTTTCTTTAAGTATGGTTTCAT
>JABAZK010000032.1:21578-29045 GCA_018608485.1 Flavobacteriaceae bacterium
TTATTTATGAAGTCATAAGAGAAATCTAATCCTTTTTCTTTAAGTATGGTTTCATATAGTTGGGTTAACTCATTATTTGTTTTATTTTGAAGATATTGCTGGTTAAACCAATTGGTTTTATCCAAGTTAAATTTTGCCCCCGATTTACTAACTCTCGAAAGCTCAAATGACGTAATTAAATCGTCAAGTGTAAAAAGTTCTTGATCAGTTCCTGGATTCCAACCAAGTAAAGATAGCATGTTAATAAACGCATCTGGAAAGTAACCATCTTCTTTGTATCCTCTCGAAACTTCTCCGGTTTTTTCGTTTGTGTATGCTAAAGGAAAAACAGGAAAACCTAACTTATCACCATCCCTTTTACTTAATTTTCCTTTACCAATAGGTTTTAATATAAGAGGAAGATGCGCAAACTTAGGAACAGGCCATCCAAAAGAGTTGTAAAGCAATACATGTAATGGTAAAGAAGGCAACCATTCTTCCCCACGAATAACATGACTAATTTTCATTAGATAGTCGTCAACAATATTTGCTAAATGGTAGGTGGGCAATCCATCAGATTTAAACAAAACCTTATCATCTAGCGTATTTGTATCTATGTTTATGGTTCCTCTTATTTCATCATTTAAAGCTAATGACTCATCCTTTGGTGTTTTAAAACGAATTACAAAATCGTCACCATTTTCAATTCTTTTTTTGGTCACATCTTTTGGTAATACTAATGAATTAACTAAACGTCCTTTTTCTCTGTTATGCCAGTTGTATATAAAAGTCTTACCCTTTAACTCGTGTTGTCTTCTGTGCTCATTAAGCTGATCTGACGTGTCAAAAGCATAATATGCATTTCCTTCTTTTATTAACCTTTCTGCGTATTCTTTATAAATACTTTTTCTTTCCGACTGTCTGTAAGGCCCATATTTTTCGTTTTTACCAGGCCCTTCATCAAAAGGAATATTACACCAATTTAGAGAGTCTATAATATATTTTTCTGTACCAGGAACATATCTATTCTGGTCCGTATCTTCTATTCTTAAGATAAAAGTACCGTTCATTTTTTTTGCAAACAAGTAGTTATATAAAGCGGTTCTAACTCCACCAATATGGAGTGGTCCTGTAGGGCTAGGGGCAAAACGAACACGAATATCAGATTTCATTTAATACAAATTTAGATCACAAAGATACCTTTCTAATGTCATATACAAAAAGCATTTTATAGCGCACTTGTTTGATAAAAATCTTTGCTAACTATCTATAAAAAGATATACATAAAAGTGTTATTTTTATTGAAGAATGCAATCATTAACAAATATTGAAAATAAGTTAGCACTTTTTTATAAAAAGTACTACAAGAATGAGCTTATTAAAGGGTGCATTTTCTTTTTTTCCTTAGGTATATTGTATTTAATTATCACAGTTTATGTAGAGTCTATATTGTGGTTAAAGCCTATAAATAGATTTGTTTTATTTTGGCTCTTTATTGCTATAGAACTTTTATTGTTTTCTAAGTTTATTCTCATTCCAATAATCAAATTATTTAAACTTAAAGAGGGAATTAACAATCTTGACTCTTCAAAAATTATTGGGAATCATTTTCCTGAAATTAAAGACAAGCTCTTAAATTTGCTTCAATTAAAACAAGCAAATAAAACTTCCGAGCTTTTAATTGCAAGTATTGAGCAAAAGTCTGATGAGTTAAACCCTTTTCGTTTTTCAGAGTCAATAAGCTTTCAATCAAGCCTAAAGTATTTAAAATACATATTATTACCGGCAGCTTTCTTTTCATTGTCTTTAATAAACGGACTAAATTTAGATTTCACACAAAGTTTTACTAGGGTTGTAAATTATCAATCAGAATTTTCACCACCTGCCCCGTTTAAACTTTCTTTACTATCGTCTTCTTTAGATGTTGTTGAGGGACAATCACATAAAATTTTAATTTCCTCTAAAGGAAAAACAGTACCAAATGAAGTAAAAATAGCTTACAACAACCAAACTTACTTTACAAAGAATGAGGGGAAGGGAGTTTTTTCTTTTACATTTCTAAATGTAATAAATTCAATAGATTTTTATTTTGAATCAGGAGACGTATCTTCTCCTTTTTTCAGCATTAATGTTATTAAAACCCCTCGAATAAAAAAAATAAAAATAAAATTAGATTATCCTTATCACACAAAAAAACAAGATGAAACAATAGAAAACACAGGAAACCTTACCCTTCCAGAAGGGACAAAAGTTCAGTGGAATATTGATTCAAAACAGACAGACTCTGTGGCTTTTATTGATGGAGCAAGAAGGTTTTTTTTCAACAAACGAACAGAAGATAACTTTAACTTTAAGAAAACTATAACAAGTAACTTAGAATATAAAATTAGTTCATCTAACACCAACCTCAAAGATTTTGAAACGCTTTCTTATAAAATAAAAGTTGTAAAAGATGAATACCCAACAATAACAATACAAACAAACATTGACAGTTTGTATGGTGGAGAGGCCTTGTTTGCGGGAAAAGTCTCAGACGATTACGGGTTAAAAAACTTAAAAGTTGTTTTCTATGATCAAAGTAAAATAGATAAAGTCAATATAGTTCCAATAAAATTATCAAAAGAAAACACCCAAACGTTTTTTTATCAGTTTCCGGGATCTACTTCTATAGAAGACGGTGTAAACTACGAAATCTATTTTCAGGTGTCAGATAATGACATTATTAATGGAAGTAAATCCGTAATAAGCAAAAAGTATACTTTTAGAAAAAAAACAAATGATGAGGTTCTTCAAGAACAATTTAAAGAACAAAAAGAAAGCATCAATACTTTAGAAAACATCTTTAAAAACTCTAGTTTAGATCAAGAGAAGCTTTTGAAAATTCAAAATGAATTAAAAAACAAAAAAGACCTTAGTTGGAGAGATAAAAATAAGATTAACAAGGTTATTGATAGACAAAAGAAATACAATGAAATGATAGAGCGGCAAGCCGAAAAACTATATGAAGCTCTTGACCAAAATAAACAAGAAAATAAACGCAACCAAAGTAAAACCGATAACTTAAAACAAAGGATAAAGGAACTTTTAAAAAGTGAAAAACAAAAAAGAATACTAACTGAGCTTCAAAAGTTATCAGAAAAAATCAATAAAGAAGATTTAATAAAAAAAGCTGAAAAACTTGCTAAAAACAACAAACAACAACAAAGAAGCTTAGAAAGTTTATTAGAATTAACAAAACGCTTCTATGTTGAAGAAAAAACAATTCAAATAGCAAATAAGTTAAAGGAGCTCTCTAAAAAACAACAGAATTTATTCAAAGCTCAAGATGTTGATTTAGAGAAGCAAATAACAATTGGGAAAGAATTTAAGGATGTATCAAAAGAATTAGATCAGTTAGCTAAAGATAACCAAGGTCTCAAAAATCCAATGAGCCTTCCTGACCTAGAGGAATTAGAAAAAGAGGTAAAAGAGTCTCTTGTAAAATCTGAGAAAAAACTATATCAAAAAGAGAATATTTCAGCAAAAAAGGAGCAGGAAAAGTCTTCAAAAAAAATGCAAGAAATGAGTAAAAAAATGCAAAACTCAATTTCGGAAATGCAGTCTAATAGTATCGATGAAAATATAGAGGACCTCAGGAAAATACTTGAAAACCTTCTTGTTTTTTCATTTAAACAAGAAGAGTCTTTGTTGAGGTTTAAAGAATTATCTTCAGGACATCCAGACTTTGGGAAAGAACTAGCAAAACAAAATCAATTAAAGACATATTTTGAGCACGTAGATGATAGTCTATTTGTATTATCCATGAGGTTGCCAGAATTAACCTCGAAAATTCAAACTGAATTAACAAACACACATTACAATTTAGACAGATCTTTAGAAAATTTTGCAGAAAATAGTTTTGATAGTGGTTCGGCCAATCAACAATACGTTATTACATCAACCAATATTCTTTCCGATTTTCTTAGTAATTTATTGAGTAACTTACAGAACAGTAAAAATTCATTAGGTAATAAGGGTAAAAAGAATTCTTTTAGCTTGCCAACTTTAATTGAAAAACAAAAAGGTATTTCAGAAAAGTTAAGAAACGGACTCCAAAAAAGCAATAAAAAGGGTCAAGATGGTCATGAAGGGGAAAAAGGAAAAAAAGGATCTTCTGGCTCAAAATCTACCTCTGAATTTAATGAAGGGGGGCAAAGTGGAGACATCTTTGAAATATTTAAACAACAGAGTTATCTTAGAGAAACATTAACTAAGATTATGGCTAAGGAAGGAGATTCCAACGGAACCTTTAAAAAAGCTATAAAATCAATGGAGCAGCTAGAAAACGAAATAATAAATAATGGTTTTACTCAGTCTACACTCAAAAGAATGCAACAGTTGGAATATCAATTATTAAAACTTAATACGGCACTAATTCAACAAGGAAAGGAAAAGAATAAGAAAGCCACACCAAATATTTCAAATTATAAGAACAATAATTTAAAACAACTGCAATTAAAAAAGCAGTTCTATAACCAAATAGAGATATTAAACAGACAATCGTTACCTTTGCAGCAAAATTTTGAAAAGAAAGTACAAAAGTATTTTTCTAAAAAAAACAAAGAGTGATCACATTTAATTCAGAAACATCTTTTACGCTTAAAAACCAAAACAAGTTAGTAAAGTGGATTGGTGATGTTGTATCATCTGAGGGTTTTCAGGTTGCTGAGATTAATTATATTTTTTGTGATGATAGTTACCTTAATAAAATAAACCAAGAGTTTCTGAATCACGACACCTTTACAGACATCATTAGTTTTGATTACACATTAGGAAAAGAAGTTGGTGGAGATATATTTATTTCAATAGAACGAGTTCTAGAAAATGCAGAAAAATTTAATGAAGTGTTTGAAACCGAACTACATAGGGTTATGATTCATGGTATTTTACACTTTATGGGGTACAAAGACAAAACAAAAAAAGAAAAAACTTTAATGAGAACAAAGGAAGACGAAAAGATTTTTATATTAAATACCTAAAAATCAAGCAGTTATACTTTGTTTCACGTGAAACAATAATGAGTTTACTTAACACAAAATATGATGTAATAGTTGTAGGAGGGGGTCATGCTGGAAGTGAGGCCGCCGCCGCAAGCGCCAATATGGGTGCTTCTACTCTATTAATTACAATGAGTCTTCAAAACATCGCTCAAATGAGCTGTAATCCTGCTATGGGAGGTATTGCGAAAGGTCAAATTATAAGAGAAATTGATGCGTTAGGGGGATATAGTGGTATAGTGACAGACAAAACAGCTATCCAGTTTAAGATGCTCAATAAGTCCAAGGGTCCAGCAATGTGGAGCCCCAGGGCCCAATCTGACAGAATGATGTTTGCCGAGTGTTGGAGGAATATGTTAGAGGGAACAAATAATTTAGATTTTTATCAAGATTCTGTTAACGGACTTCTTTTTGAAGGAAATAAAATCTCGGGCGTAAAGACTGCATTAGGCCTCCATATTAAGGCTAGATCTGTTATTGTAACTGCAGGAACGTTTCTAAACGGTCTAATACATATAGGTGAAAAAACTTTTGGAGGAGGTCGTGCCGGCGAAAGCTCTTCTACAGGAATTACCGAAGACCTTGTTTTAAAGGGGTTTGAGTCTGGAAGAATGAAAACAGGAACTCCTCCTAGAGTTGACGGAAGGTCTTTAGATTATTCTAAAATGGAAGAACAGCCTGGTGATAAAATAACAGAAACTTTTTCTTATTTAGATACAACGCCTTTAGAAAAACAAAGATCTTGCTATCTTACACACACAAATTCTAAAGTTCATGAAATATTAAAAGAAGGTTTTGATAGGTCACCGATGTTTACTGGTAGAATTCAGTCAACCGGTCCTCGCTATTGCCCATCAATTGAAGACAAAATAGATCGTTTTGCATCTAAAGATAGGCACCAAGTTTTTGTAGAACCTGAGGGCTGGAATACGGTAGAGATATATGTTAATGGTTTTTCCACATCGCTGCCAGAAGATATACAAGACAAAGCTATTAGGCACATCCCAGGTTTTCAAAATGTTAAGTTTTTTAGATATGGTTATGCTATAGAATATGATTACTTTCCACCAACTCAGCTTAAACATTCACTAGAAACTAAACTAATTGAGAATTTATTCTTTGCTGGTCAGATTAATGGAACCACTGGTTATGAGGAAGCCGCCGCTCAAGGCTTAATGGCAGGTGTAAATGCAGCGTTAAAAACTCAAGACAAAGAACCATTTACTCTAAAGAGAAGTGATGCATATATTGGTGTTTTAATAGACGATCTAATTACTAAAGGTACAGATGAACCTTATCGAATGTTTACTTCTAGAGCAGAATACCGAACACTTCTTAGGCAAGATAATGCAGATAGTAGATTAACACCTTTGGGTTATAAATTAGGTTTAGCCTCAAAAGAGCGCTTAGACAGAGTAACCGAAAAACAACAGAAAACAGCAAAGTTTATAAAGTTCTTAGAAAATACAAGCGTTACAAAAGAGCAAATAAATCCAATACTTGATCGTAAAGGACTATCAAAAATTAATCAATCAGTCAAGCTCTATAAGATCACCGCAAGGCCTCAATTAAACTTATCTGATTTTAAGGATTTGGCCTGCTTACAAGACTTTATACTTTCTGAAAACATCGGAAAAAAAATTATAGAACAAGTGGAGATTCATCTAAAATATTCCGGTTATATAGATAAAGAGAGGCTCAATGCAGATAAGTTAAATAGGTTAGAAAATGTAATCATCCCTCAGTCTTTCAATTATAAGAAGGTGAATTCTCTTTCTCATGAGGCTAAAGAAAAACTTAGTAAAATTCAACCAACAACCATTTCTCAAGCTAGTAGAATAAGCGGTGTTTCGCCAAGCGATATTTCTGTTTTATTGGTCTATATGGGTAGGTGATTTTTTAAAACACTCAAATGTTCCTCGTGGAACAATATAATATCTATGTCACAGAAAACAGACTTTTTCAAAAATTTAAAACCGTATTTAAATTGTAAAGATCATACTGTTTCAGGTGAGGATTATAGCGTTATGTTTAACGATGAGTACAAAATGTTGGTAACAAAGCCAGTTCCTAAAAACCTATCTAATTATTATAAGAGTGAGGATTATATTTCTCACACGGATTCTAAAAAAACTTTTTTTGATAAAGCATATCAAGCCGTAAAAAGCATCACACTTAAACGTAAATTACGATTAATTAATGATAGTTTGCGCCTTCAAAATAGTTTATCTAGACCAGAAAAAAATATTTTAGATGTTGGTGCCGGAACAGGAGAATTTTTAAAAGTTTGTAAAAATAATAGCTGGAACGTTTTTGGGACAGAACCAGACAATGACGCTAGAAATTTAGCTGCTGAAAAAGGAATTGTACTTGAGGAGGATGTATCAAAATTTTCAAACCAAAAATTTGAAATAATAACGCTTTGGCATGTTTTAGAACATGTAGAAAACTT
>JABAZK010000125.1 GCA_018608485.1 Flavobacteriaceae bacterium
AAAAATTAAAAAACTAAATATCAATTACTTATAATTAATTCAAGACTACAGTCCGGCGCTAATTTACTATTTATTATTATTATTTGGATAATGCATCCATCAAAATATCAGCGTATGTATCCATATTAGCATTTTTACCAACATATTCTAAAAACGTACTTTCCCTTGAGTGACCTGTAAGTTTCATTAGAATGGGAGTGGGTATTTTCCCATAATGATTGGTTGCAAAAGATCTTCTGAGGTCGTGGGAAGATAATAATTGATATTTTGGAAATTGTCCTAAATAACTTTTTGATGGCCGCTTAATGGCCGTTTAATGGCAGTGCTATATATTAGCCAAAACCTTTATAATTGGCGACAGTAGGATTTAGAATTAGAACAAAAAACAAAAGTTATGTATTTATTAAAATTTACCTGTATGCCCAAAAATCTGTTAGGTTAGAAACTTCTACAGGAATAAAAATTTATAGTAAATATTGGAATAAAAATCTTCAACAAATAGATTATGAAGCTCCAAATTTTGAAAAAAACAATCAAAAATTAATTGAATTAAAAAAATATGTTTTAGATAAAGTAAATGATAGCACAAAAAATAATTTAGACTTACCATGGTTAAAACTTTTAGTAAATAAATTTAATGGAAGACAAATTTTTACAGAAGAAAATACTGTTGTATTTCAGTCAAAATTGTGGATTAAAAATAACTCATCTAGAATAAAACCAAATACAATTAAATTTTATTCTGTTTTTATTAAAGTTATAATAGAATTTGAAAAGGATATAAATCAAAGATTAGTATTTGAAGAACTTAATTTAGTTTTACTAGAAAACTTTAAAAATTGGTTGTTAAATGAAAAAGAATATTCAATTAATTATTCTAATGGAATTATAAAAGGACTAAAAACAATATCAAAAGAAGTTTTAAAGCGTGAAATTAAGGTAAATCAACAAGTCTTCTATTTAAGTTGTTTTAAAAATGATAGCAGTAAAAAAATCATTAATTTAATTTCAATCTCAGAGTTCGAAAAAATTAAAAACTTAAAAATTCAATCTAATTCTTTATTAAACTCAAAAAAGTGGATTCTAATAGGTTACTCCATTGGCCAAAGAGTTTCAGATTTACTCGAATTATCTATCGATAATGTAAGACAAGCGAACAATAATGGATTATACATAGATATCAATCAAAAAAAAACAGGGAAATTTGTTACCGTTGGTATTGTTGATAAAGTTGTTATTGAGATAATTTTAAATAGTTTTCCACACAAAATTTCTAATTCCAAATTCAACCAAGACATTAAAAAAATTGCTGAATTAGCTGAAATTAATCAAATTGTTGAAGGATATAAATATGATGGTTCTAAAAAGCGAAGTTATTTAGGACAATTTCCAAAATATCAATTATTATCTTCCCACGACCTCAGAAGATCTTTTGCAACCAATCATTATGGGAAAATACCCACTCCCATTCTAATGAAACTTACAGGTCACTCAAGGGAAAGTACGTTTTTAGAATATGTTGGTAAAAATGCTAATATGGATACATACGCTGATATTTTGATGGATGCATTATCCAAATAATAATAATAAATAGTAAATTAGCGCCGGACTGTAGTCAATTTACTTTGTTCAAATACTTGAATTACAATATTTTATGTGATTTTAGATAGATATTTCATTACTAAACGGCCATGAGTTTTTCAAATTCATAAACTTACTGAGTAACTTAAAAGGTTCTCTTATAGTTTTTGATTTTATGAATCATAACCACAATCTTCAATGGTTTTAATTTCTATGTTAAACTTTCTAAGTTATCTTATCATATCTCCTTCCTTTTGTAAAGAAAATTGATTTTTTTATACATAATAGTTTATCTTTGTATAGATTTTTTGATTTTCTTTACATATGCAATTATATACTTTAAGTTATCTTCCATTAAACATTGAGCTTGAGTCCAAGATGGTTCTCAAGAAACTAACGTCCTCACATAAGGCATTGGCTGAGTTAAAAGGGATGTCTAAAAGTATACCTAATCAAACCATATTAATCAATACTTTAGGTCTTCAAGAAGCAAAGGATAGTTCTGCAGTTGAGAACATTATAACTACTCACGATGACTTATATAAGGCAGAACTTAAAACAAATAACATAGAATCTCTTGAATCTAAAGAAGTTCAAAATTATATAGAAGCCCTTAAAAAAGGCTTTGAGCTTATAAACAACCAAAAACTCCTTACCAATAGGATGATTATTGAAATTCAAGCCACACTTGAAAAAAATAACGCAGGTTTAAGAAAGGTTCCGGGTACTACCCTTAAAAATAATAGTACAGGAGAAATAATTTATACACCACCTCAGGACCACCAGACTATTATGGATCTAATGAGTAATTTAGAGAAATATATTAATGACAATGAAATCAGTGATTTAGATCCTCTCATAAAAATGGCTATCATACATTTCCAATTTGAAAGTATACATCCTTTTTATGATGGAAACGGAAGAACAGGAAGGATTATAAATGTACTTTATCTTGTCCTTCAAAATCTATTAGACTTACCCATATTATACTTGAGCAAGTTTATCATATCAAATAAAGGTGATTATTATAAAAAAATTCAAGCCGTAAGAGATCATAAAAATTTCGAAGATTGGATATTATTTGTTTTAGAGGGTGTTGAACAGACTGCAATGGATACAATCCAAACGATTACACAAATACAATCTCTACTATTAAAACAAAAGCATCAAATTAGAAAAAATTACAAGTTCTACAGTCAGGACTTGCTAAATAACTTGTTTAAACATCCGTATACTAAAATCGAATTTGTAGAGCAAGATTTAAAGGTATCAAGAATTACTGCTGCTAATTACTTGAACACGTTGTCTGATGATGGAATATTAACAAAAAAGAAATTAGGCGTTACGAATTACTACATTAATCACGAATTATTTGATATTTTATCAAAATAGTGATTCAATCAAATTAATTATTGTTATTTAATTAAATTGAAACCCTCTCTTTTATTATAACTTAAGTTAAGGTGAAATTAACTTCTCTAGGAGCTTCCCCTATACAAATGCAAAATATTTTATTTTTTTAGGAGGATAACAACTGATTTTTAAAAAAATTCTAGAAAATTTTATTTTTAAAAAAGTTGATTTTTTGGAAAATTTCCCAAAAATTTGAACGAGAGAATTGACCTCCCTCTAAAGACATCGAAAAATGGGGTATATAAGGGGGGATACCTACGGGCAGTCCTCCAGGGGGGCACCCAACTAACTTTAAATTTAATCAATGAGATTTTTAAAGCCGAACCAAAAAGCTCAATTTTAATTGGCATAGAAAAGTGTCTCAAAACAATTATTGTAGCAAAAGTTTAGCATTTATTCTTCTAGTACCCTGATTTTTCGCTGTATCATAGCCTCACCGAAATCCAAAGGATTATAATGAATAAAAATAAGACACTATGATAAATGCAGTTATTTACTCAAGAGTTAGTTCTGAGTCAGAGCGACAAGATACTCAAAGACAAACCACAGAATTAAAACAATATGCCAGTAGAATGGGATATAACATTGTCGAAGTTTATGAGGAAAAAGTTAGTGGATTTAAAAAGAACGAGCAACGGCCAGTTTTCACCAAAATGTTAGAAGATATTAATACTAATCAAATTGACAAGATTCTTGTTTGGGAACTTAGTCGAATTGGAAGATCAGTTCTTAATTCCCTTCAAAATATTCAAATCCTACATGATTTAAAAGTCGGAATCTATATTAAGAATTTCAACTTAGAAACATTAAATGACGATAAGACTCCAAATAGCCTATCCATGTTCATGGTTCAAATATTATTTGCAGTCGCTAATATGGAATCTAAAATGACTCTCGCTAGATTACAATCAGGTTATCGAAATCACATCAAAAAACATGGTTCTAAAAGCGTTGGTAGAAAAAAAGGCAGTGTTGACAGTGACGAAAAGATACTTGAACGTCATTCAGATGTTGCACGACTATTAAAGAGGGGCCTATCCATCAGAAATATAAGTGCAATAACAAACAAGTCTTCCAATACTGTTTTGAAAGTTAAAAAGTTGATGTAATGGATAACTTTTTTACTATTTACTTTATTGTTGTTGGGGTATTATTCACTCTAAATCTGATATCTGTGCTAACTAAATTCTTGACAGGTGACGGTGAAGACTGGCAATTTCATTTGGCAGAGGATGTTTTGAACTGGTGCCTCTATTTATATCCAATTCGAAAACAAAAACCACTACTTACTTTAGTTGACGGGAAATCTCATCTCGCGGGGGAATATTGTTTCTATAACAACACAATTACTATTTATAAGGATAACAATGTAATACGACAAGAACTCATCAATACCGTTATCCATGAGTATTTCCATTACTATTTAATTACATCAGAATCTAAGTCTAAACTCT
>JABAZK010000092.1 GCA_018608485.1 Flavobacteriaceae bacterium
ACAAAATAAAATGAATCTCTTAGTTTAAAAAATTAACAGTTATGAAAAAAATAATTCGTTTAATCGTCACAACAGCTATCATCATTATAGTTGTTTTACTTTTTAATACCCTCACGCTAAGCTCTAAACAAGTGGCATCAGAAAGCCTAGAAAAGATATCACTTCCTAATGATATATTTCAAAATCTTTCTAAAGGGATTCAATATCCAACAATTTCTTTAAGTGAAAATGCAATCCCTGATTCAACTGCTTTTTTTGGTTTTCATCGTTTTCTGAAAGAAACTTTTCCATTAACACATGCGAAACTTTCGCTTAAAAAAATTAGCACCTATAGTCTTCTATATACCTGGGAAGGAACAAATCGGTCAAAAAAACCAATAATATTGATGTCCCATCAAGATGTTGTTCCTGTGGATAAACCAACATTAAATGATTGGGAGGCCGGCCCATTTGAAGGTAAGGTGTCTGAAACATCTGTTATTGGTAGAGGTACAATTGATGATAAAGGTACCCTAATTGGACTGTTAGAGGCAATTGAAAAACTTCTAGAGGAATCTTTTAAACCAACTCGAACAATTTATCTTGCTTTTGGTCATGATGAAGAGGTTGGTGGAGCAAATGGCGCTGCTGAAATAGCGGCATATTTAAAGTCTAAAGGAGTTCAAGCGGCAATGACGCTTGACGAAGGTGGGTTTTTAGCAGAAGACATGGTTTCTGGAGTGAACAACCCTGTTGCTATGGTGAATTTAGCAGAAAAAGGATTCTCTTCATTTAAACTTACTGTAGAGACAAAAGGCGGTCATAGCTCACAACCACCTAGAGAGAACACCATTGGCATGCTGGCTCAAGCTATAGTAGACCTTGAAAATAATCAATTACCATACAAAATGGTAGCTCCTGTTAATTACCAATTTGAGTATATGGGAGCAGAATTACCTTTTTTTCAAAAAGTAGCTTTTGCAAATCCTTGGCTTTTTAAAAAACCAATTCTTGAAGCGTTAAATGCCCATACAACTACAGCACCAACTATTATTGATGGTGGTGTAAAAAACAATGTAATCCCAACTGTAGCAGAAGCTACTATCAATTTTAGAATTCTGCCTGGAGAAACCATCGAATCTGTTCAAAAACATATTGAAAATACTATTTCTAATAAAATAAAGGTTGCCCCTGTTGGTTTTTTAACCAATCCTTCGCCGGTTTCAAAAATTGACTCTGAAGCCTATAAAGTATTAGAAAAAACAATAAGAAGTATGTTTCCTAACAGTATAGTAGTTCCTGGTTTGGTTGGAGGTGGAACTGACGCTCGTTATTTTTATGATATTTCAGATGATGTATACCGTTTTTATCCTATTAGATTAAGTCCAGAAACAATGACTCGTTTTCATGGGATTGATGAAAAAATAAGCAAAGAGAATTATAAAGAAATTATAGAATTCTCATACCATTTAATTAAGCGTTTCAATTAAAATTTAATTGATTACATCACCTTATAAAAATTAGAACAACTCTTATGAATAATGAACTAGACCTACCATAGCTATTGGTTTTGGTTATAAAATTTACGCTACAAAAATAAATTTTATCTTTCTGCAAAATAGAGTTTCAAAAAATCTATTATTTAATTAGCTTCATATTTATTTACTATCTTGCTTAGCACATAATAATCACTATAAAATAATTAACCCAAAAAATACACAAAATGATGAAGGAAAATAAAGAATTAATGGCCGAGGCTAGAGCATCGCTTTCAGGAAACTGGGGACTGGCAGTGGGTACTTTTTTGGTATACATTATAATAGTTGGGTCTATTCAACTTATTCCTACTATAGGAGACGTTCTATTCCTTTTTATTGCTGGCCCAATGTCGGTTGGTATTAGTATGTTTTCTTTAAGTTTATCTAGAGGAGAAAACGCACGACTAGAACAAATTTTTGAAGGTTTTAGGAATTATGGAACTGTCTTAGGCGCCTATCTTTTAATGGTTGTGTTTATTATTCTTTGGGCATTGTTATTAATAATTCCTGGAATAATTGCAGCCATTGCTTACTCACAAACCTTTTATATTTTAGCAGAAGATGACACCATTGGTTCAATGGAGGCGCTACGAAAAAGTAAAGAAATGATGAATGGTTATAAATGGAAATACTTCTGTTTAGGATTGCGTTTCATCGGTTGGGTACTGGTTTGTGTACTAACTTTAGGAATTGGTGTTTTATGGCTAAGCCCTTACATACAAGTTAGCTATGCAAAATTTTATGAAGATTTAAAAACAAATCAAGCTGTCAGCGAATCCTAATTTTTAAACTATTGTCTTGATTCTATCTTTAAAAACTTTTTTTGATTTCTGTCTGATCTGTAGTTATGGCTCATATTCTTAAAAGTAACAGCTTAAAGGTTGCTATTGATCTGCCCCTAGAAAACTACAAAGGGTCAAGATTTGATTGGTCTGGAAAAATTTCTTCTATTAAGTTTGAAAACCTTCCTTTAACTACTATCGAAGATACTAGTTCAAAAGATGTTAATTTTTTAGGAAAAGGGCTTTACAACGAATTTGGAATTACAAGTCCAGTAGGTTATAATGAAACTCCTATGGGCGGGTGGTTTCATAAAATAGGTGTTGGGCTCCTAAAAAAAGAACACAAAGACTACCTTTTTCATAGAAATCATCTTATAAAACCAGCTCGTTTTGATATTGCTTACGAAGATCGAAAAATTATAATCATCTGCAAATCAGAACTTGTAAATGGCTATTCTTATATATTAAAAAAAGAAATTTCAATATTTGAAAATAGCTTTACTATTAATTATTTTCTCCATAACACAGGTGAAAAAAAAATTATTACAGATGAATATGTTCATAATTTCATGGCGATTAATAATGCCTTAATCGGCAAAGACTATACATTGAAATTTCCTTTCCAAATAGATTCAACACTTTTTGATGAAACAGTAAATAGCGAGAACAAAGTTGAAATAGGTAGTGATACCGTCACCTTTCACGAAGCTCCAAAAAAACAATTCTTCTTTAGTAATCTAACGGGAGGAAAAGACCTAGAGGCTGGATGGACATTAATAAATCTAAAAGCCAACCTTGGCATAAAAGAAAAAGGAAATTTTAAAACAGATAAAATAAATCTCTGGGGCTGGAGACATGTGATAAGCCCTGAGTTGTTTTTTAAAATTTCAGTGGATCCTAAAAAAACAATTGAATGGTCAAGAAAATTCGAAGTATTTAAAATTAATCCCTAAATTTAGAGGATTACTAGAATAGTTTTCAATCCATAAAATATCACTTACATGAAACCATCAATTTCTGTTATCTGTCTTTTGTTATGTTTTAATCTTTGTCTTGGGCAACGATTAAAGACGCCTACACTGAGTCCTTTTAGTAAAATTTCACAACAAGTTGGTCTTACAGAAGTGGCTTTACAATACTCTAGGCCTTCAGGAAAAGGAAGGGTTGTTTTTGGGGGACTGGTCCCTTATGATAAAGTCTGGAGAACTGGAGCAAATGCGGCTACAAGAATTACATTTAAGGAGATTGCAAAAATTGGAGGAAAAACAATACAGCCAGGAGAATATGCTATTTATACCATTCCTCGTGAAAATCGTTGGACTATAATTATTCATGCTAATACTTCATTAAGAAGCATTGCTGGAGGCGCTTACAAACCTTCAAATGATGTGTTTAGATTTGATATAATACCTAAAAACAACAACTATGTAGAAACGTTTACTTGTCAATTTTCACAGGTTAAAACAAACTCTATGATGCTTGACATTGCATGGGAAAACACCTTGATTTCTATTCCTATTGAAGTAGATGTTGACAAAAAAATTGAGTCTCAAATATTTCATTTTATGAAAACTCCTGAGAATATTCCTCACAGAACCTACTTTGAAGCTGCCCAATATTATAGTAATAATGGTAAAGATTTAAACGATGCTCTAAGCTTTATTGAAAGTGCTTTAGATAAAAGTCCAGAAAATTTTAGATACGGATTACTTAAGGCAAAAATTCTTGCTAAGATGAACAACTATAAAGATGCTTTAGTAGTTATTGAAATTTCAAATAAATGGGCAAAGAATAAGAATAATGCCAATTATATAGAACAAACAAGGTTATTTTGGGATTCACTATTAACTAAAAAGTAATGTTAGACGTTTATCAAATAGATGCGTTTACAAATACTATTTTTGAAGGAAACCCGGCCTGTGTTGTTCCTTTACCCTCATGGCTTCCTGATGAAATCTTATTAAAAATTACACAAGAAAACGCCGTTGCAGAAACTGCTTTTTTTGTTCCAAAAGGAGAAAGGTTTCATCTACGATGGTTTACACCAGAAATTGAAATGGATTTGTGCGGGCATGCAACTTTGGCAACTGCTCACTGTTTAAAAACAATTTTAAAATATCCTTCAAATAATATTGTTTTTGAAACTG
>JABAZK010000121.1 GCA_018608485.1 Flavobacteriaceae bacterium
AAATCCCTTTTCCAATTGCTGTATTAAAATTATCAACAGCTTTTTGCTCATCCATACCAGTAATGAAACCTTCTTTAACTTGCATTCTGATAATTTCATTTACCATATATGGGTTTACAGCACTTGCACCATAACCAAATAAAGTGGCAAAATGATGTGGCTCACGTGGTTCTGCAGATTCAATGATAATATCAAAATAAGAGCGTTTACGTAAACGGTTTAATTGATGATTTACATAAGAACAAGCAAGTAAAGCCGGAATTGGTGCAAGTTTTTGACTGATACCTCTATCAGAGAGAATGATAATATTATTCTTTTTTTCTAAGGCTTTCTCAACTTGAATAACAATCTTATCCAATGCATCTTCAAGACCATTTAATCCCTTTGATTTTGTATATAAAATTTGAATAGTTTCTGCTTTGAAACTTTCAATATCGATAAATCTTATTTTTTCTAAATCAGCATTAGAAATCACTGGATTTTGAATTCTTAGTTTTCGACATTGTCTCTCTGTGATGCTAAAAATATTTCTATCTTTTCCTAAATTTAAACTTATGTCCGTTACAATTTCTTCACGAATTCCGTCTAGAGGCGGATTTGTAACTTGAGCAAATAATTGTTTAAAATAATTAGAAATTAATTGAGGTCTATCAGATAAAACAGCCAATGGTGTATCAGTTCCCATTGAACCTAGTGCTTCTTTACCCGCCAATGCCATTGGCGTAATTACTTCTTGAATGTCTTCAAAGGTATAATTAAATAATCGTTGGCGCGTTTTAATATCAATAGATTCTATAGGGCAAGTTTCATTTGTATAAGGTACATCCTTTAAATGCAAACGTGTTTTATCTAACCATTCTTGATAAGTTCTCTCAGAAACAATTTTACTTTTGATTTCTTCATCTTCAATAATTCTTCCTTCATTCATGTCAACCAAGAACATTTTTCC
This sequence comes from Flavobacteriaceae bacterium, assembly GCA_018608485.1. Classification (GTDB taxonomy): domain Bacteria; phylum Bacteroidota; class Bacteroidia; order Flavobacteriales; family Flavobacteriaceae; genus Polaribacter. Next base: position 950 of record JABAZK010000121.1, read on the forward strand.
TGGTTCTAATCTTCCGTGTTCTTTTACATCTTCAGGAGTAACATCTACAACACCAATTTCTGAAGACATAATTAATTTACCGCTTTTAGTGACTGTATATCTTGATGGTCTTAGACCATTCCTGTCTAATAAAGCTCCAATATAGTCTCCGTCTGTAAAAGGTACAGAGGCAGGGCCATCCCAGGGTTCCATAATACATGCATTGTATTCATAAAAAGCTTTACGCTCTTTAGACATGGTTTTATGTTTTTCCCAAGCTTCAGGAATCATCATCATCATAATTTCTGGTAATGAGCGACCTGTATGTGTTAACAGTTCAACTACCATATCCATAGAGGCAGAATCAGATTTACCTGGTAAAATTATTGGAAAAAGTTTGTCGATTTGTGGTCCAAAAACATCACTTTTCATAATTTCTTCACGAACACGCATTCTACTTACATTGCCTCGTAGGGTGTTTATTTCTCCATTCTGACACATGTGTCTGAAGGGTTGAGCTAATTCCCATGTGGGCATTGTATTGGTAGAAAAACGTTGGTGCACTAATGCTAAACGAGTAACTAAATCTATTTCTTGTAAATCTTTATAATAACGCCCAATATCTTCAGGCATAATAATACCCTTATATATAATAGTGGTTATGGATAAACTTGGAATGTAAAAATAATTGCTTTCAGAAATTTTTGATTTTCTAATGGTGTGCTCTGCTATTTTTCTGGCGGCATATAGTTTCGCTTTAAAAGTAGCTTCGTCAATTTTATCAGTTTTTCCAATAAAAAGTTGTTCTATATTAGGTTCCGATGCTAAAGCTATTTCCCCTAATTGACAAGAATCTACAGGGACTTCTCTCCATCCTAAAACAGTAAGTCCTTGTGTTTTTAGTTCTTTTTCAAAAATTGTTTTGCAAAAATAATATTGATTGGAAACTTTAGGAAGAAATACCATTCCAACTGCATATTCTCTTTGATTTGGAATGGCAAAATCACATACTCTCTTGAAATAATCATGAGGAATGTCTATCAATAAACCAGCACCATCTCCTGTTTTTCCATCTGCACTAACACCACCTCTATGCTCTAGTTTTACTAGTATTTCTAGTGCATCGTGTATAATTTGATTAGTTTTTTCTCCATTTAAGTTACAGATAAAACCAGCGCCACAATTTTCATGTTCAAACTCTGGTAAATATAGTCCTTGTTTCTCCATATTATATTCAATTATATATACAAATCTATGTTTTTTGTTGAATATAATTCTGTAATTAGACTTGTTTGATGTAAGTTTTGCGATGAAAACAAAAATCCATTACAAAAAATTTATTTATGATAAAATAAAAGGTTTTAATTACCATATTCATAAAAACAAATAATACACCTTTAAGATTAATCTTAAAGGTGTATTTCTTGATTACTTTAAAAAATTAATGTTCGTTTAATCTAAAATCTGGATACGCATCCATACCATGTTCATGAGCATCTAGACCTTCTAATTCTTCTCTTTCACTTACTCTAATACCTATAGTTTTCTTTAAAGTGAAGATAATTAAGAATGATGTAATTATACAAAAAGCGGCATAACAAGCAACACCTGTTAATTGGATTAAGACTGTGTGCTCTGGATTTGTTGAAAAAATACCTACAGCTAGAGTTCCCCATATACCACATATTAAATGTACAGCAATTGCACCAACAGGATCGTCTAATTTTATAGCATCAATAAATGAAACAGCAAACACAATTAAAGCACCAGCTATACCTCCAATAATAATTGCACTTTCAGGAGTCATTACATCTGCACCAGCAGTTATACCAACTAAACCACCTAAAATACCATTTAAAAACATTGTCAAATCTAAATTTTTATACTTAATAAATGACACTGATACTGCAACTACTCCACCTGCTGCTGCTGCCATACAAGTTGTTACTAAAGTTAATGAGGTTAATTCTGGATCTGCAGAAAGTACAGAGCCTCCATTAAAACCAAACCATCCTAACCAAAGAATTAGCACACCAGCAGTTGCTATAGGTATATTGTGCCCAGGAATTGCTTGTGGTTTTCCATTTTTAAATTTTCCGATTCGAGATCCTAAAAGGTAAACAGCAACTAAAGCAGCCCAACCACCAACAGAATGTACTAATGTAGATCCAGCGAAATCATAGAATCCTATCTGATCTAAAAATCCTCCACCCCATTTCCATGAACCCGCAATTGGGTATACTAACCCTATGTATATAATCGTAAATATCATAAATGCACCTATTTTCATACGTTCAGCAACTGCTCCTGAAACAATTGTTGCTGCAGTTGCTGCAAACATTCCTTGAAATAGGAAATCTGTCCACCATGTATAACCACCATCTGCATATTCTGGAGTCATTCCGTTTTCAGGAGGTGTAATTCCAAAGCCTGCGAAATCTAAAAATCCAGCAGAACCTTCTGCAAAACCAGGATACATTAAGTTGAAACCTACAATGTAATAAAGTAATAATCCAACTGTGATTATGAATATGTTTTTAAATAAAATATTAATTGTATTTTTTTGTCTTGTTAAGCCAATTTCTAAAAATGCAAAACCTGTATGCATAAAGAAAACTAGAGCTGTACAGATCATCATCCATACATTATTTGTTGTTAATAATTCCATAATTAAATTTTTCTAATAGTTTAGTTTAAAGTTTCTCCTCCTTTAGCTCCAGTTCTAATTCTGTAAACCTCTTTAATATCTGAGATAAATATTTTACCATCCCCAACTTCTCCTGTAGATCCAGCTTCTAGAATTGCTTTAATGGTAACTTGTTCAAAATCATCATTTACAACTATAGATAAGTATCTTCGTTGAATATCGCTAGTGCTATAAGAAACACCTCTATATACATGGCCTTCTTTTTCGTTACCTAAACCAGTAACATCCCAGTAAGAGAAGAAGTTGACTCCTACATTGTGTAAAGCATCTTTGACTTTACTAAATTTTGATTTTCTAATGATTGCTTCTATTTTCTTCATGATAATTAGTATTGATTTTTAAAATTTTTTTAAAAATTAGTGAAATTCATTTTATAAATAAAATCACACAACTATATTAAAGATGTGTGATTTTAACAAAAATAATTAAATTATTGATCTATTTATCTTCTTCAAATTCTCTAAGTCTTTTGCCAGGATAAGCAATTGTTCCGTGCTCTGAAATATCTAAGCCTGCTAATTCGACATCCTCAGATACTCTTAAGCCTATTGTTTTCTTTAAAATAAAGAAAATAACAAAAGACAACACCACAGCCCATAACCCATAAGCTAAAGCGCCTATTGCTTGAGTACCTAATTGAGATGCGCCTCCACCGTTAAATAATCCAATACCTGTATCTCCATCTATACCCCAGAGACCAATTACTAAAGTACCCCAAACACCAGCAACACCATGAACGGAAGCAGCACCAATAGCATCATCAATTTTTAATTTCTTTTCTATAAATTCTATTGAAAAAACAACTAAAAT
>JABAZK010000112.1:0-8781 GCA_018608485.1 Flavobacteriaceae bacterium
TTCTGTTAATGAAGAATCATTTTCCTCTACTTGCTCAATACTTTCCGAAGATTCTATGAGATCATCCTGGTTTGTTTGTGCTAAATCATTCTTAGGCAACTCCTGATCTTTGATATCAGCAGCATTTTCGACCATTGCTATTAACTCTTCTTTTGTGTGATCTGGATTGGGAGTATTATTTATATACTCTTCAACAAATGCTAACACAGCTAACTTTTCATATGCTTCATGCGCCTTAGCTTTTAATGCAAAAACATCCTCCTTGTTTTTCATTTGTAAAATACTGTGAGCTAAACTAGTGAGATCAGCTGCGAGTTTTTTGTGCATAAGTTGTTTTGTTTAATTATTATTTAATATCATTTTTTAATAAATTTGCTTACATTGTACATTATTGAATAACAAACCTACTGAAGTCTAAAATTACAAAATGTTTCTTGAAAATACGGTAAATCATACAGAACAATTTGGATGGATAGAGGTTATTTGTGGCTCTATGTTTTCTGGAAAAACAGAAGAGTTAATAAGAAGGCTCAAACGTGCTCAATTTGCAAAACAAAGAATTGAGATTTTCAAACCAATCATAGACACTAGATATGATGACGAAAGTGTAGTATCTCATGATGCAAATGAAATTCGTTCAACCCCTGTTCCGGTTGCCTCAAACATTAGGTTACTTGCCAATGATGTTGATGTAGTTGGTATAGATGAAGCTCAATTTTTTGATGATGAAATAGTGACTGTCTGTAATGATTTAGCAAATCAAGGAATTCGAGTAATTGTAGCTGGTCTAGATATGGATTTTAAAGGAAATCCGTTTGGTCCTATGCCTGCATTAATGGCCACGGCAGAATACGTTACCAAAGTACATGCTGTTTGTACTAGAACAGGAAACTTAGCTAACTATAGTTTTAGAAAATCAGCCAATGATTCTGTTGTGTTTTTAGGAGAAACTCAAGAATATGAACCCTTAAGTAGGGCTGCATTTTTTGAAGCACAAATTTCTAAAATTGATAAAGGAAATACACACACAAAATCTAAAGTTAGTCCCAAATAATTCTATGAATAACCATGTGACAGTTTTGGAAATTGATGGGAAAGCATTAGAACACAATCTGCATTATTTCAAGAATAAACTACATCAAAATACAAAAATTCTAGCTGTTGTAAAGGCTTTCGGGTATGGAGGTGATGGTGTTCAAATAGCCTCTTTTTTAAAGAATAAAGTAAATTATTTCGCTGTTGCCTACGCACATGAAGGAGAGGCGTTAAGAGATGCAGATATAGCTACTCCAATTTTAGTTTTACACCCGCAAATTCAAAATTTTGATCAAATTGCTTTACATCAATTAGAGCCTAGTATTTACAATCTAAAAACATTAACTGCATTTTTAGCCTACGCAAAAGACAAAGAAGTCATAGCCTACCCTATTCACCTAAAATTTAACACAGGATTAAATAGGTTAGGATTCTCTAAAGAAGAAATTCCTTTAATAATAGATTGCATTAAAAAGTCTAAACATGTTAAAATTAAATCTATTCTATCTCATTTGGCAGCTAGCGAAGATGTTAATGAACAAGATTTTACTTTACGCCAAATCAATAATTTTAAACAAATCATTCAAGAGGTTTATAGGCGCTTAAATTACAAACCAATGGCTCATATATTAAATACATCTGGTGTCATAAACTATCCAGAAGCTCAATTTGATATGGTTAGAATTGGCATTGGTTTGTATGGTTTTGGAAATGATAAAACAGAAACTTCACATTTAAAAAATTCACATATTTTAAAATCTACTATTTCTCAAACTCATGTTGTCAAAATTGGAGAGACTGTTGGATACAATAGAGCCTTTAAAGCAAAAAAAAATACAAAAATTGCTACAATTCCTATAGGTCATGCAGATGGCTTGTCAAGAAAATTAGGAAATGAGAATGGATCTGTAACAATCCTAAATCAGAAAGCTTTAATTGTTGGTAATGTGTGTATGGATATGATTATGGTTGATGTTACTGATATTAACTGTAAAGAAGGAGATGATGTTTTTATTTTTAAAACTCAAGAAGACATCTTAACTATTTCTACTGTATCTCAAACCATATCTTACGAAATATTAACCATGATTTCTCAACGAATAAAAAGATTGCTAAAGTCCTAATGGTTTCTTATATTGTGGCTCCTCTAAAATAATATTTATATGAAAATGCTAAAAGAATTTAAAGAGTTTGCGGTAAAAGGCAACTTAGTTGATATTGCTGTTGGTTTTGTTATGGGTGCTGCTTTTAAACAAGTAGTAACATCATTTACTGGTGGAATAATATCGCCACTAGTAGGACTAATTTTTAAAGCTGATTTTAAAGATTTAAAATGGATAGCTAGAGAAAAAGATGTCTCAAATAATATTTCTGAAGTAGCGGTTTTATATGGTGATTTTTTAACAAACATTATAGATTTTATTATCGTTGCTTTTGTCATGTTTGTTATTATTAAAGCAATAAATGCCATGAAGAAAAAAGAAGTTCCTCCAGCACCAGCTGAACCTTCAGGTCCTTCAGAAACAGAGTTATTAATAGAAATAAGAGACTTATTATCTAAAAAGTAAGCATTTTTTCAAATTAAGATTTCAAAATTTATTTAGAAATCTTAACTAATGAAATTGATCACAAGCTTGTAAAACAAGTTTGGATTTTCTGCATGCAACCAATGTCCAACATCAGACATAATAATTACTGATGAGTTTGGAAAGTGAGATTTTATTAAAGAAAGATCGTCATTATTTATATATCCTGAATCACCAGCTGAAATAAATAAAACATTTCCTTTGAAAGAGGTATTTAGAGGCAGTTCTTTTCCTACCTCTATATTATTGTCGGTGAGCGATTTTAAATTAAACCTGTACCCTAATACCCCTTTTTCTTTCCAGTACACGTTTTTTAATAAAAATGAACGAACACCCATATCAGGTATTAGCTCAGCGATTTTTTGATCAACTAGTTTTCTTGTATTTTGGATGGTAAAATTTACTGAATTTAGCGCTTTTAAAATCTCATTATGATGGGGCTGATAATATCTTGGTGAAATATCAGCAACAATTAATTTATCTACAAAATCTGGATATTTTACTGCAAATAACATGGCAGTTTTCCCCCCCATAGAATGACCTAACAATACTATCTTTTTAAGATTATGATGAATTACATATCTAAATAAATCGTCAGCTAAACAATCATAATTAAAATCATTTTCGTGAAAACTTCTCCCATGATTTCGCTGATCTATAAGGTGAGTTTGAAAACCTTCAGCGAATTTATTTCCTATAGACTTCCAGTTATCACTCATGCCAAAATATCCGTGAAGAATAAGCAAAGGAGCTCCTTTCCCAATAATTTTAGAATGTAATATTTGCATGTTATTGAAGTCTATGTAAATACATATTTACTACATTTTGAAGTCCTAAATACAGACTCTCAGAAATTAATGCATGACCAATAGAAACCTCAGCTAAATTGGAGATATTTTGTTTAAAGAATTCTATGTTATCTAAACTTAAATCATGTCCAGCATTAATACCTAATCCAAGTTCATGGGCTAGCTTTGAGGCTTGAGCATATGGTTTTATGGCCTTTTCATTTCCTTTGTCATATTCGCTTGCAAAATACTCTGTATATAATTCTATTCTATCTGCTCCAGTTTTAGCTGCTGCCTCTATTAATTTAAGATCTGTATCTATAAAAATTGAAGTTCTAATTCCAGCATTTTTAAACTCACTAATCACCTCTTTTAAATACGACTGATGCGCAACAGTATCCCATCCTGCATTTGAGGTAATTTGATTGATTTCATCAGGAACTAATGTTACCTGAGTTGGCTTGACTTCCAATACTAAATCCATGAATTTACGTATTGGATTTCCCTCAATATTATACTCTGTAATTACTTTGGGTTTTAGATCAATAGCATCCTGATATCTTATATGTCTCTCATCTGGCCTTGGGTGTATGGTTATTCCTTGTGCACCAAACTCTTGTATATCTGAGGCAACTTGTAATAAATTAGGCACATCTCCACCTCTTGAATTACGTAATGTTGCTATTTTATTAATATTTACACTTAACTTTGTCATTAGTTTCAAATAAAGTACAAAAGTACGGCATTAAATGATTTTAAACTATATTCGTAAGGTATGAATGTAAAAGAATACATACTAAATGACATCACAGCCTTGACTCTTGAGAGTTCAGTAAAAAATGCCATTGATATTTGTAAAAGACTTCCCATCACACATGTTCCTATTGTTGAAAATGGGAAGCTTATTGGATGTTTATCTGAGACTGATTTTCAAATTATTGAAGATGAAACCTCAACTATTTCAGAATATTCTCATTTGATTGACTTCTTTTACACTGATGAAAATACAGTTGTGTTAAACCTCATTAAGTTATTTACCAATAATGAGACTAACATACTACCTGTTTTAAATAATGAAAAAAAGTACCTAGGCTACTTTGAATTGAGTGATATACTAGATTTATTTTGTACCAGTCCTTTTTTAATTAATGAAGGAATTATTATTGTTGTAGAAAAAAATAAAAAAGACTTTTCTATCAGTGAAATAAGCCAAATTATTGAAATTAATGGAGGAAAAATTCTTGGACTTTATCTTTCATTAGACATCTCCGACAACTCTCAGGCTACAATCAAAATTAATTCTGAAGATATTAACGAGATAATCCAAACTTTTAGAAGATATAATTACAATGTAGTTTCAGAACACAAGGATGATTTTTACCTTCAAGATTTGAAAGATAGATCTGATTACTTACAGAAATACCTAGACATGTAATGATTAAAAAAGTAGCTATTTTCGGTCAAATTTATTCTGCAAATGCAGAAAAAGAAATCACCATTCTTTTAAAAGCTTTGGAGAAACATAATGTTGTTGTTTTTTTTGAGAAAAACTTCCATGATATTCTAAAACAACACAATCACCTCTCAAAAAAATTTGCAACTTTTACTAGTTTTAATGACTTAAATAATTCCTTTGATGTTTTTTTTAGCATTGGTGGAGATGGAACTATTTTGAGAGCTATAACCTATATTCGAGATTTAAATATCCCTATTTTAGGAATTAATACAGGTCGTCTCGGTTTTTTAGCAAATATTCAAAAAGACTCTATTGAAAAGTCTATTGATTTGTTGATTGCAAAAAAATATAAAATTCAAGAAAGAACCTTGCTAAGTATAAGAACTAGCCCTGAGATTTCATCTATAAGTGAACTCTCTTTTGCTTTGAATGAAATTACCATAGCAAGAGAAAACACAACTTCCATGATTGGTGTGAAGACCTTTCTAAATAACGAATACTTAACTAATTATTGGTCTGACGGGCTAATTATAGCTACACCTACAGGATCTACTGGATACTCGTTAAGTTGCAATGGACCTGTTATTTCTCCTAATTCCAAGAACTTTATTATTACTCCAATAGCTCCTCATAATTTTAACGCAAGGCCTATGGTGATTCCAGATGATACTCGCATTCAACTAGAGGTAGAATCAAGAGAAAAAAGTTTTTTAATATCATTAGATTCCAGAATTACATCTGTTCCAAAAGAAACAAAAATTTATATTGAAAAATCCTCATTTACAATTAAGAGTATTATCCCATCTAACCAATCTTTTTTTTCAACATTGAGAACTAAACTTTTATGGGGGGAAGACACAAGAAACAAATCTAATATTTAGCTAGAAAAAAACAATAAAAAAACAAAAATCTAGTTATTCAAAAAGACTTACCTATTAACTTTATAAAGCGAATAGATTTTTTTATATTTGCGAGCTATTTTTAAGGATGAAAAAGCGTTTAATTTTGTTATTATTTATTTGTGTTTCAAGCAATTGTTTATCGCAAATTAATGAAATTGGTTTTTTGGGTGGTGGAGTTAATTATGTTGGAGATGCTGGGCCTACCAATTATATTAAACCAAATAACATTGGAGGAAGTATTCTATATAAATACAATCTAAATCCTAGAATAGCAATTAGAGGAACTTTTAGTTATTTTTCTCTTTCAGGAAATGATGCTAATTCTGAAAATACAATTAGGCAACAAAGAGGTTTTAGTTTTAAAAACTCAATAAATGAATTTGCAGTGGGTATAGAATATAATTTTTACGAATACGATTTGTCTTCCAGAGACCATACTAGCACTCCTTATATTTTATTACAAATGGCAGCAGTAGATTATGAAACACCTAGGTTAAAAAACCCTGATAATAGCTATAAATTCACAAGAAATACATCTGTTTCCATTCCTTTTGGAGTTGGATTCAAAACAAAAGTTTATGGGAAAATTGCATTTGCCATCGAAACAACATTTCGTTACACCTTTACAGACGAATTAGATTATTCAACAAATAGGTTTTCAGAACTAGATTTTGGGGGTACTTCAAATGATTGGTATATGTTTTCTGGAATCTCATTGGTATATACATTTGGTAGGCCTGCCTGTTTTGCAGACCAAAGATAAAACTATGGATAAAAAAACACTCATTAACCCTGATAGGATACCAGAACACATTGCCGTAATTATGGACGGTAACGGAAGGTGGGCAAAAAATAAGGGCATGAATCGTATTTTTGGTCATAAAAATGCCATAACTGCTGTTAGAGAAACCATTGAAGCTGCTGCACATATTGGGACAAAGGCTATAACTCTTTATGCTTTTTCAACTGAAAATTGGAACAGACCAAAAGTAGAAGTTAATGCTTTGATGGCGTTACTCATAAAATCTCTTAACAAGGAATTAAACACTTTACAGGAAAATGAAGTTAGGTTTAATAGTATCGGAAATATTAACAGCCTCCCTAAAACGGCGCAAAAAACATTAAAGGAGGTTATATTTAAAACTAAAAACAACACCAGAATTGTATTAACACTAGCCCTTAGCTATGGAGCCAGAGAAGAAATTGTTAATACTATTAAAAACATATCTAAAAAAGTTGTTAATAAAGAACTTACCCTCGAAGAAATAGATGAAAAAATTATAAATAATCATTTATATACGTTTAATTTGCCCGACGTAGATTTAATGATAAGAACTAGCGGCGAAAAAAGAATAAGCAATTTCCTTTTATGGCAAATGGCTTATGCTGAATTATATTTTACTAATATACTTTGGCCAGATTTTAGAAAGGAGCATTTTTATGATGCTATTATAGAATATCAGAATAGAGAACGAAGATTTGGAAAAACTAGCGATCAGATTACAATTACAGAATAGTATTATTTTTAATGCTTTTATTATAACAATTATTCTAACTTTATTAGCAATCCCTACTAAAGCACAAGATAATAATAACTCCTCGGCTACAGCTAAAAAAGATTCAATTACAGTACAAAAAAACATTGTTTTCCAAAAAGGTAAGGAATACATTCTTGGGGGCATCTCTGTAACTGGTTTACAGAAATTTACAGAATCTACTGTTAAAGTTTTTACAGGTCTTAAAATAGGACAACCACTAAAATTACCAGGAGATAAATTAACCAGTGCCATAAAAAAATTATACGAAAGTAAACAATTTAGAACAGTAGAAGTTTACCTATTAAGAGTTGATGGCAACACCATTTATTTAGAATTTGATGTAAAAGAACTTCCTCAGCTAAACCAAATCGGTATCGCAGGAATTAAAAAAAATAAATCAAAAACATTAAAAACTGAAGCTGAACTGAAGACAGGAGCTATGGTTACAGACAATTTGATTGTAACTACTAAAAATTATATCCGAAAAAAATATACAGACAAAGGATTTCTAAAAACCAAAGTAAGTATAAATACAAGAGTAGATTCATCAGACATCAACTCCGTAAATATGAAGATTTTTATAGATAAAGGGTCAAAAATTAAGATTAAGAATATAAATTTTAAAGGTAACGAAGCTCTAGCAGATGGTAAATTAAGGGCGGTAATGAGCAATACCAAAAGAAAATTTTTAGGAAGGTTTTGGAAAGGATCTAAATACATTGAAGATAATTTCAAAGAAGATCTTGAAAGTATATTAGATGCATATAGCAGACTAGGATATAGAGATTCTAGAATATTATCTGATTCTATTTCATGGAATGATGACAATACAATTAATATTAATATTGAATTAGAAGAAGGAAGACAGTATATTTTCGGGGATATCGTTTATGTAGGAAATAAAAGCTACACAGATCAACAGTTAAATACCCTTTTAAAAATTGAAAAAGGAGATGTCTACAATGGAGCCGTATTAAAGGAAAGAATTTCAGGTGATGGAAGTCCAAACTCGGAAGATATTCAAACACTTTATCAAAATAGTGGATTCTTATTTTCATCTGTTAATGCCGTAGAAACGAAAGTTGTAAATGATTCTATAACTGTTGAAGTTAGAATAAGAGAAGATGAAAAAGCAACCATAAACAAAGTAAGTATTGTTGGAAATGATAAAACTAATGATTTTGTTATTTTTAGAGAATTAAGAGTAAAACCTGGTTCATTATTCAGTAGAGATGCCATCATCCGATCTATTCGTGAAATTGGTCAACTAGGTTTCTTTGACACCAACGTAACACCAGACGTAAAACCAAATTATCAAGATAAAACTGCAGATATAGAATTTTCAGTGATAGAAAAAGGAGGTAGTCAGATAGAACTTCAAGGAGGTTATGGTGGTGGATCATTTATTGGAACATTAGGATTATCCTTTAATAATTTTTCTGTTAGAAATTTATTTAAAAAAGAAGCATACAAACC
>JABAZK010000112.1:8881-28430 GCA_018608485.1 Flavobacteriaceae bacterium
ACAGACTATCAAAGTTTAGAACCTGCTGAAAGATTTAAATGGCTAGAGTACTATAAATTATTATTTAAAGGCAAGTGGTTTAATGGTTTCACAGACAAGTTAGTGTTGATGGCTAACGCCGAAATGGGATATCTAGGGTTCTATAATAATGAATTAGGAAGCACCCCTTTTGAACGTTTCTTCGTAGGTGGAGATGGTATAGCTCAATTTCAATTAGACGGAAGAGAAAGCATTGGTTTAAGAGGATATGAAAACAATAGATTGTCCTCAATTGAAGGGGGAACTATTTACAATAAGTTCCAGTTAGAACTAAGATATTCTATTACGGACAAGCCTTCAGCTTCTATCTATACAATTGGATTTTTAGAGGCAGGTAATTCTTACGACAATTTTACTACCTTTAATCCGTTCAACTTAAAAAGGTCTGCTGGTTTAGGTATACGTATTTTTATGCCAGCATTTGGTCTTTTAGGAATTGATTTTGCTCACGGATTTGATCCTCTTCCTGGGTCTAATATAAAATCTGGATGGCAAACTCACTTTATAATTGGACAGCAATTTTAAAGAATATAATTTAATTTTAAATAGAGTATGATACTTTTAAAACATAGAAAAATTATATTGAATGTCTTTCTGTATCTATTTCTTTTGAGTGGTTCGCTTATAACAGCACAAAAAGCTCAAAGAATAGCCTACATAGACATGGAGTATATTTTAGAAAATGTTCCGGAGTACCTTGAAGCACAAAACACATTAGACTCTAAAGTAACTAAATGGAGAAGTACTTTAGACAAGTTGAGCAGATTTATAGAAAAATCAAAAACAGACTTAGCCAATGAAAGAGAAATTTTAACAAATGATCTCATATTGGAAAAAGAAGATGAAATCACGCTGAAGCAAGAAGAGCTAAGAAGATTAGAAAGTTTATATTTTGGGCCCAATGGAGATATGTTCTTATTAAGAAAACAACTTGTTAAACCAATCCAAGATCAAGTTTATAATTCACTAGAAGATATTGTGTTAAAAAGAAAATATGATTTTGTTTTTGATAAATCTAGTGATTTAGTCATGCTATATTCCAATAAAAAATACGATATTAGCGACCTTGTTTTAAACGAAATCGTAAGAGAACGTAAAATTAAGGTAAATAAGGAGAAGAAAGCTAAAAAAAGAGCTCCAAAAAAGTTAACAGACAGACAGCAGAAAGTTATTAAAGATAGAGAAGCTGCAGTTAAAAAGAAAGAAGAGGAACGTTTAGCGAAAAAGAAAAAAATTGAAGAAGCAAGAAAGAAAAGAATTGCAGATATTGAAGAAAAAAGAAGAGTATTAAAAGAAAAGAAAGATGCTATAAAAAAGAAAAAAGAAAAAGGAAATAACGATCAAAATAATAATTAAAATTAACAAAATGAGAAAATTGAAAAGTCTACTATTAGTTGCATTTTTAACTTTAGGGATGAGTGGTGTTGTAAATGCTCAAAAAGTTGGGCATGTGATATACGAAAGAGTAATTGCAAACATGCCAGAAACGAGAGCTTTACAAGCAGAACTAGCTAAGATTACCAAGACTTACAAAGATGATATCGATGGTATGAAGAAAAAACTACAAGATAAAGTTAAAAAATACACTGCTGAACAAGCACAGCTAACAGAAGACACAAATAAACAAAGAGTTGAAGAAGTACAAGCTGATAATTCAAGAATACAACAAGCTGAACAAGCTGCTTACCAAGATATTCAAGAAAAACAGAACAATAAATTAATTCCAATTGTAGATAAGGCTAGGAAAGCTATTAATGAGGTGGCAAAAGCAAAGCAGATTCTATATGTATTAGATGCCTCTGCAGGAAGAGGGCTACTAGTATCTGATGGTGAAGATTTATATGACGCTGTAAAAGAAAAGTTAGGATTATTGGAAGACGTAAAACAACCAACTGCTCCTGCTAAAAATTAAAAAAATTACATAAAAACAGAAAAAATCCTACTACATTTAGTAGGATTTTTTTATTTTCAACAACTATGAATTCTACAGAAGACTATCCAATTGGTTTTTTTGACTCTGGTATAGGTGGTACATCTATCTGGAAAGAAGTTCATGAGCTTTTACCAAATGAAAATACTATCTATCTGGCAGATAGTAAAAATGCACCATACGGTGATAAATCAAAAGATAAAATTATTGAATATTGTATAAAAAATACAGAAATACTTTTAAACCAAAATGCAAAAATAATTGTTGTAGCGTGTAACACAGCTACCACTAATGCGATTAAAATCCTTAGAGATAGATATACCATTCCTTTTATAGGGATAGAACCTGCCATAAAATTAGCTAGTTTAGTAACCAAAACAAATAATATTGGTGTTTTAGCGACAAGAGGAACCATACAAAGTGATTTATTCGAAAAAACATCAGCTAGTTTAAAGAGTGGTATAAAGATTATAGAACAAGTAGGAGATGGCCTGGTTAATCTAATTGAAAAAGGTGAGTTAGAATCTAAAGAAATTGAGTTTTTACTCAAAAAATATTTGAATCCTATGATGGAAAAAAATATAGATGCACTAGTTTTAGGTTGCACACATTATCCGTATCTAATACCTTCCATTAGCAGAATAGTAACAAATGATATTAAAATTATTGATTCTGGTTTTGCTGTTGCTAGACAGACTAAAAATGTATTACATAAATTAAATATTGCGCAAACTAAAGAAGACTGTAAAACTACTCATAAATTTTACAGTAATAAAGACAGTAATGTTCTAACTAGACTATTAAATAATGATCATTTAGAAATTCTGAGTAAGGAATTTTAGAAAGAAGCGTTAATGTTAGGACATGCAGCTGCTCTAGGTTTTCTAGTAAATAGATTAACTCCAATAGAAACCTGGTGAAAACCCAAATCAGTGAGGACTATATCATTCATCTGTCTAGTATATGTGTAAGAAAACATCCATTTGTTATAGTTCACGCCAATAATAGGAGTAATATAAACCAAATCTTCAATTGGTTTAGCATCAAATCCTTTTCTGTAAGATAGTGCCCCCCATAACTGAGCCTTATTAAAATCTTTATACGCCTTTAAATTAAAATCTACAATTCTTTCCCCGGTAGATTCTCTAAGTTGAATCATAAGAGAAGGTTCAAATTGAAAAGATTGTTTATCACCAAAATAATATCCTAAAGACAGAATATAATTTCTCAAATCTAAAGGTTCTAAGTTATTATTAAGGTTATTCTTCGCGGACAATAATAGATTTTTAACTGTAAGATATGATGAAAACCCTTTTCTGTGGTAGGCTACACTAAAATCTGCATTAAAATAGCCATCACTTCTAATTATTTGAGCTATTGTAGGATCTCCAAAAAATTGTGTTTGATCTACTTGATTCTGAACTGCTGTTAACGAAAGACCAAATGATAATTGATTAAAAACAGATGCTCTGTTTAAATCTAAATGATAAGCAAACGTACCCTGTATTCCCTTTTGAGAATGAAAACCATTACTATCATTAAAAAGAATAAACCCTAAGGCAGCTTTTTCTCTAAACCTGTTGTGATAACTTATTGTTTGTAACGTTGGCGCATCTTTTACACCAGCCCATTGCTGCCTTGCTGTAAAGCGTAATTTACCTGTATTACCAATACCGGCTGCAGAGGGATGAACTAAATAAACATTGTCAGATAAGTAATCTGAATAAATTGGAAGTGTTTCCTGAGATTCCCCCTCAAAGGAAAGGAAAAAAACTATCAATAAAATTAAACTTTTTACTATTTTCATAAAAGTTGTAAAAACTTAGGGTCGTAAATATATTGTTTTATATCAAATACTACAATATCATTTAACATTTAAAATTCTGCAATATTTATTAATTCTTATAAATTTTTAAAATGACTAAAAATCAATCATAAAAATTTTTTCTAAAGTAAATAATTTTAACTCCATGTTTGTGTTAATTTATTACCAAAAAAATAATATTTTTTGACTATTTAAATACTATCTAAGCTAATTCAAAATAGTAATTTTGATTTAGGAAATTTAATATTAATTAAAAACTAAAAATAATTAATTCAATTTCTACACCTTAAAATAAAACCAAAACATTCTTTTATATTGTTTTGGTTTTTTTCTTTTTAAAAATTTAAATTAAATCATAAAAACAACTCTATCTAAGTTGCGAGTATTTATTTTTTAATTCCCCTATTCTAATTCCAAACCTTTCATTAAACTTCTTGTAAAAGTAGGGCCTACTATTTATACCTACTGAAAACATCACCTCCTTAATTGTCGGAAACTTGTTTTTTACTATTAGCTCATAAGCCTTTAATAATTTAACTTCTAAAATCACATTTACAAGACTTAAACCTAATTTAAATTTTAAAATTTCATTCAATCTTTTCTGATTGTAACCACAGGTTTCAGCTAACATATTTACATTCAATGCTGGATTTGTTATGTTTGTGATAATACATTCTTTAATTTCCTCTATCAACTTATTTGAACTACTATCAAAAACTGTTGTATTTTTTTCTCCTACTATTTTTTTTCTATTAAGGGTTCTTTCTAGAGAAAGCTGAACTCTAGAAATTATTTCATTCTTAGTAAACGGTTTTTCTAAATATTCATTGATCCCTAGTTCAGTTTGTAATTTTTTGGATGTTTTGTCTGACACTGAACTAATTAATATAAAGGGAATCTCTCTATAATCAGAGGTTTCATTAAGTGCTTTTTTGAATTGAAAACCATCCATTTCTGGCATTCTTACATCAGATATAATGAGATCAAAAGCAGTATCCTTAACTTTAGTTATGGCTTCTTTTCCATTGAAAGCAAATGTACAATCTAAAAACCCAGAAAAAATCTCTTTTAAATAGCTAGTCATTTGTGTATTATCGTCTACAATAAGAACTTTAGGATAGTTTTCCTTAGAATTGAATACTTCGTCTTGAGGCAGATAATCAGTCAATAATTTGAACTCATTTTTAACTAAAGATGTATTTGTGTTAAAATTAGATAATTTATAGGGGAGCGATACTTTAAATATACTTCCCTTGTTTAATTCTGACTCTAAATCGATAGTGCCCTCTAATCTTTTTACCAACTCAGAAATTAAAGATAATCCAATCCCAAACCCACCAATTGTTTTATTATTGCTTGTTTGATAGAAACGTTCGAATATCATTTCCTTGTCTTTTTCACTTATACCAAGGCCTTCATCTTTAACTGAAATAATTAGATTAGATTCTGTAATATTAAATGTAAAATAAACAGATGTATTAGAATTTGAATATTTAATAGCATTTGAAATCAAATTGTTGATAATAGCTTTTAGGCTCTCAGTATCGTAAGTAATAGCTAATTTATTATTAAAATTAGTTTTACAGTATAATTTTATCTTTTTGATTTCAAAATCTGGAATATAATAAGTTATTCTATCTAAAATAAAATCATTTAATTTGAATGATGTTTTTTCATTTTGTAAAAGTGATAACTTATCTGATTTT
Source organism: Flavobacteriaceae bacterium (assembly GCA_018608485.1). GTDB lineage: Bacteria > Bacteroidota > Bacteroidia > Flavobacteriales > Flavobacteriaceae > Polaribacter. The sequence goes on from JABAZK010000112.1 coordinate 14,382, forward strand.
AATAGAGTTAAAAAATTATTAATAGACGAAATCATTTTATTACTATTCTTGATTGCTGTGTTCGTGTATTTAGTTCTTTTTTCGTTCACTAAATTCTCTTCAGAAAGTAAATTTAAATAACCTATTATAGAAGTGATAGGTGTTCTAATTTCATGAGACATGTTTTCTAAAAATTTCTCTTTAGATTCTAAAATAGTTTTTTGAGATTCTAAAGAAACCTCAAGTTGAAACTGCTTCTTTTTACGTTTTTGATTGATTATTAGAAAAATAGCAGCAAAAACAAAAACAATGAAAAAACCAATCATAAAATATTGATTTCTTTTTTCTACAAGTAATTTATCTTTATCCAGGTTAAGTTGTTTCATCTTATTTAACTCCTCATCCAATTGAAGGTAGTATCGCTCTACATTAAATTTGATTCTCTCCATTTTTATACTTGCAGCATTTTGTATACTATCCGATTTCTTTAAATAGCTATATGCTTTCCTATAAGAATTCTTAAAAGCATAGTAATTACTCATAACCTTTTCTTTAGAAGATTCAGAAAAAGATGAAATTTTAAAAGTTTGTACATTATTTAATTTATTAAAATAATAATCGGCTTGCGTCTTATTATCCTTGAAGATGGCATATCGTAATTTTTCTATAGTGTAATTCAAATCTTTAAATAGACCAGAATTTTGTTTATTAGTAGGACTGTATTTTTTATCTAAGTAGAATTCTCCTAAAGTGTAATTATTTAACCCATTATAAATTCTATGATAAACATCATAATACATTACTTTTAATTGATCTCTGTCTAGATTTTTTTCCTTAACTGTTTGCATAATTGATAAAGAAGCATCATAATCCTCTTTAGCTACTAAAATTTTTACTTTTAGAATCTTGACTAATTCCATTAAATTTTCAAACCTAGGATGATTGGGTAAATTAATAATAGACTTTTCTAGCTGATTAAGTGATATTGAAGCTTGTTCTATAGTACCTATATATATGTGGGTATTAATAAGATTAATAAAATTAGTAATTTGACTATTTTGGCTTCCTAATTTTTTAGAATTATTAAAATATGTAGAGGCCATTTGATAGTCAATAATAGCCTTAGAGAACATATTATTTTTTAAATATGTATATGCAGACTTCCCATAAGATTGTGCTATAAGAAGAGAATCATTGGTAATAGAAGAAATTTTTGTCTTATATAATTGAATAGAATCTACATTATTTTTTATATCACCATACACCATCAAATCCATGTATGTTTTAGCCTGAAAAAAATTCAATGCATCTATATCATATTTATTATTTCGTAATAGTTTTTTATCAGTTAAAGATTTATAAATTAATCTTTGACTCTTTAATAATTTTAAAAATTTATGAGCAGTAATAGTAAATTCTTTCGGAGATATATTTTTTTTTAATTTATAATTTTGATTAAAAATTATCTGTAAGGAATCTACACTAATAAGTTGTTCTGTTTGAGAGTTTATATTGTAGGAAAAAAATAAAAAAATAAAAAAAAATATAATTTTATTCATAAAATAATTTTTTTTGATTTAAAGTACAACACTAAAACATTCATTAAAAGCATTTATTTGGAATAAATAAGATACTATTTAAGTAAACCTTAGAAAAGTTAATTTAAATAATAAATTTACATCTAATAAAAAGAATGTTAATTTAAATTTTTTTAAATATTATAGTAAAATTAAAGTAAACTTATTAAATATAGTACTTTATAATGAATATTAAAAAATAAAATGAGAACATATAAAATAAAAAAAGGGAACATATAGTTCCCCTAAGTTTAATCTTCACACTTTCTTTTTCATGCAAAATATAATTTATAGATATAATTTTATACTTTAGCAAAACAAATTAACAACAAAATTTCATTACATAATAATATCATTGTAATGATATTATTATCTCCCCTCTCTTTAAAATATGTAAATATAAATATAAAGTGCTGTAAATCATATAAATAAAATTAATTAATTAGTATCATTTCAATGAAATTATTTTTAAGAGTACTACTTTTTGTTCCGCTTATTTCGTTTTCACAAATTGATATTAACAATCAATCTTCAGTAAATTTATTATTAGATTCTATCAATAAACAACTCATTTATCAAACCTATACCTCTATTCATCGAATTTCACTTTCTAATTTAAAAACTACAAGCTCCGTTAGAATAAAAAACTATAATGCTGCACCTCCTAAAATGATTCTAAAAAATAATAGGATGTTGTTTTTAAATCAAAGAGGGGGGGATATATTTGAATTAAATTCTAATGATAGTTTATATAAAACTGATAATTCTGATATTGTAAATTTTTTTATTGATAGTAATCTATTTGTAAGAAAGGATACTATTTTTAGGCACGGTGGATATGGATACTGGACTTTATCTAATTTTTTAATATACTTTGAAGATCTTACAAAAGAGTGGCAAAGCTACTCTATTTCTGAAGATTCTGAAATACCTCCTGTTATAAATGCACAAATAGGTTTTACTCTAAACGATTCTTATTATTTTTTTGGCGGTAACTCTCTAGACGAAAAAGGAGCAAGAACTTTAACCAAAAAAAATAATGAAATTTGGGAATTTAATTTCAATACTAAAAAATGGAAAAAATTAGGCGATATTTTAAGAAATTTAATATTTCCAATTCATTCAAGTTTCAAAGTAGATTCAGATTTATTTTTATTAAACAAACAAAATAAACTGTTTAAAATTGATGTTGTAAATAATACAATTACAAAATACAAAATAGCTCCTATTTTATATCAGTTTGTATTTGGTGTTAACCCTATTTACTATAAGGATTATGTTTACTTTATAAATGGTAAAGGAAAAATAGATAAAATTGCACTAAGTAAACTTACTAAAGAAACAGAAGTAATTACCAAATTTTATGACACACAAAATATTACCGAAAAAATTATATTAGCTTCTGTATTTATTATACTATTAGTTGTAATCTTATACGTAGCAAAGAGATATGCAAATACCAAAACTATAAAACTGTTAGATAACGGTATTAGATTTAAAAACAAATTTATAGAATTAGACAGCTTATCAATCTCTATTATTAAAATGGTAGAACCACAAGATATTGAGCTTTCAAAAGTATATAACCTCGTTAAAAAAGATCATTTAAGTAAGATTCAAAATGAACGAATTAAAAATCAATACATAGATCAAATTAATCTACAATTAAGTGTTCTTACAGGAATAAAAGAAGATTTTTTAATAGTATCAAAATCTAATTTCGATAAAAGATATAAAATTATACGACTCAACAGAGCTGTGTATGGAAATCTTCTGTAATAATAACCTATATCTTTTTAACCTTTTTAATCTGTTTTTGTAAATCTTTTAAAAATTTGTGGAAATCTACCGTTATTCTATGTCTGCTGGTATTAATTTGTTTCATGTGAGGATTTGTAACCTCTCTCTCACACAAAGCTTTCATGTTAGAAGGTCTTTCCCACAACCCTTTTAAAGCTAATGTAGCTAGTATACTTTGTTGTTCTGCGCCCGGCCAAATACATCCTAAGGGCTGAAACATCCCTATGAAGAATAAGTTATCATATTCTGCATGAAACATCTTAAGATAAAGAGGTACGGGGCCCTCAGTATAGTTTAAAAAATTTTTATCAAAAAAAGGATGCGCCAACTCAAAACCTGTACAGGCTATTACAGAATCAAATTCTTCATAACTACTGTCTTTAAAATAAATTGTTTTGCCTTCAAACCTGTCAATTTCTGGCTTGGGTTTTATTTTACCATGTCTAATTTTATATAACAATTCACTATTAATTGTTGGGTGAGTAGCTCCAAATTTATGATCTGGCTCCGGTAAGCCGTATATTTTATTAGAACCATTATTAATATGAGCTATAAAACCTGCCAATAAATTACGAAGGTAAATCGGTAGAAAAGTCATTTTTGTTGCAAAAACATCGGTAGGCTTCCCCATTAAAAACTTTGGTATAATTCTGTATCCTCTTCTCCAACTAAGATAAGTTTTAGCAGTTACTCGACTAGTTTCTACAGCTACATCACATGCAGAATTTCCACCACCAATTACCAATACTTTTTTATTTGCAAAAGGTGCTGCTTTCTTGTATTGATGTGAGTGTAAAAATTCACCCGTAAAATTACCTGGATAACTGGGATACTTTGGCTCCCAATGATGACCATTACAAACAACTAAGTCTGTAAAAATTTCTACATGTTCTTTTTCATTTTTTATGGTGGTAACTTCCCAATCATTTGAGGGGAGTCTAACGCAGCTTTTTACAAGTGTATTAAATTGTATAAAATCATACAAGTTAAAATGTCTTGCATAGGATTGAAAATAATTTTTGAGTTCTTCGTGAGATGGATAATCAGACACCTCGGGTTTAAAAGGAAAGTCCTCATATTGAGATAAAGTTTTTGAACTTATTATATGAGTAGTTTCAAAAACACTTGAATGACTTTCATTTTCATTATAAATCCAATTTCCACCTACATCATGATTGTAATCATAAGCTACAACTTTAATTCCAGCATGACTAATGTTTTTTATTGCTGGTAATCCAGATGGACCGGCACCTATTATACAAACTCGTTTACTCAAAATAATACCAATTAATTGATTAATTAAAATATTGCTTTCAATAAAGGTAAACCATGTGAAGAAAACTTAAAATTAAAACAAAGTTAATTTTTGATAAAAAATAAAAAAACCCTCTAATTAAGAGAGTTTTTTATTTTTTTTATGATAATGCTTTTTTAATTCCTAGGTTTCGAAAACTGATTCATCATCACAATTTTACCATTCTCAAACTGAAAAGACTCCATCCAGTTAAAGGAACTAGAGGCACCGTCTTCAGTTACCACAGAGCCATTATCCCAAAGCAAAACCCATTCATCACCATTATCTCCAGTGACAGCTAAATTCACAGCAACATTATAATCTTCTATCTCTACAGCAGAATACGCTTCTACCATAAACTTCATACAATTTTCTTTTCCTTCAATTGAAGAACCATCTTCTAAACGAAATTCCACATTGTCTGCAAGGAAACTTCCTGCTGATTCATAATCCTTTTTAATAATGCTCTCATGCATTTGCTGTACTTTTAATACTAAATCGGAATCACCCATTTTAAATGTATCTAAATAAGTAGCCTCATATATATAATTTATATCGGCTTTTTTTTCTTCAGGTTTTTTTTCACAGCTAATAAATACAGAAGAAAATAAAAATAATACTACAATTTGTTTAAGATTCATAATGATATGTTTTTAATTTATCTAATATAAAAAATTGATTGCACATTAGAATTAAAAATCTCTAGAAAATTTAACCCTTAATGGTAGAGGAAAAATTCATCCAAGAATAAAAGAAGGAATAGTGTTTATTTCCTTGCAACCATTAATAAACTAAAGTTAATCTTCAAAAGCTAAATTAGGTACAATACTCAATATTTAGAGAAGGAATAATAAAAATACACTAACAATTCCTAGAAGTCATAATTTCTGATTATAATAAGTTAATTAATTTAAGATTTAATATGATGATATATACTAAAGACACACAACATAATTGCTCCCCACATTACATAAATAAAATGTGATGAAGGAATCCAAACATAACCTATAATTAAATTTGATACTAGTAAAATAGACAGTACAATTAAAACACGTTCTCTAACCATGTGAATTTCCATGAATTTTTTAGGTGTAAAAGAGAGTAATAAAAACCCTATTCCTAATACATACAATCCTAAAAATCGATAAATCTGCATTAGGTATGCACTTAATGTAGAGTTTCCATCTATTATAAAAAGATTCTCAAAAGTCATTTGTAATCTTTCTTCATTGGCAACCTGATCTAACATCCATGGCTCTGAACTAACTAACCATCTTACACCAGAAATACAAAGCGTTATACTTATTATAATGAGGGGGTAACTGATATAATTAATTGATTTAGTTTTCATCTGTAATATGGTTTTTAAGTAATTTAATCAATAAATTTCTTTTTTCTATGTACTTGCTCATAGAAATAATTTTAACTTCCATATAACTTATTTTTTGAACCATTAATGCCCTAAACCGGTAATTATTTTCCATGATCTCAAAAACACTGTTAGTTAATTTTTCATCACTCATGTTAAACCAGAAGTTTTTAGAGTACGTTTTTGAATAATTTATTGCAAAAAATCGATCAGCTTCATTCGCAACTTCTAATTCTAATTGAGCTATATGTTGTATTGCTTTATAATTAATATTATAAACTTCATCTATAAGTGATTTAAGAGTTGAGGATTTTATTAGATTAAAACTTCCATCATTTATGAGAGAATTATAAATTGAGGTAGATGGATTAAAAGTGCCTGCTGACAAGAATGGGTTTAATGGAGATAAATTTTCTGGATATTTTTTTATTTTATTTTTAGTTAATGAATCCTTTAAAAACTTACTTACATAGTCCATTTCTCTTACAAAAGCCTTTTTTCTTGATGTTATATAACTTTCATTTGATTCTAGTTCACTAAGAAGACTTTTAAAAATTAATTGTCTATTTGAGTCTAATTCTGTTTCCTCTCTTATGTTTTGAACCAAAAAAGAAAAAGAAATCCCTAAAACAATGACAATAAATTCTAAAGTATACTTAATAAAATATTTTCTAACAGTATTATTCATCATCTCTTTTAATCAAATATAATTAATTTTTAATTCGTAAATATATTTGCTCAGATTATCTGATTTTATTGTCACTAATAATTATAAAAAAAATTGAATAGAGGTTTAAAAAAGGATTAATTATATTTGAAAAACACGTTAAATGAATTTATCTAACTCATTTCGATGGATGTTTTTGCAACTCTTTTATTTTAAAAAAAATTATAAAATAGGATAGAAAAAATAAAAATTATTATGACTAAAATAGCATACATAGGGGCAGGAAGTCTTCAATTTGGACCAATAATTGTCCAAGATATCTTAATGAGTAGCATCCTTTTCAAAAATGGATTAGAAATTCACCTCATGGATATTGAAAGGATGCACCTTGACCATGTTTTATCGCACGGAGAATATGTTAATGAGAAATTAGGAAGAAATGCAAAAATTATAGCAACTACAAATAGGGATGAAGCAATAAAAAATGCTGATTTTGTCATTTGTGCTTTAGAAAAAGATCGCAATGTGTTTTGGTCTCAAGATTTTCACATACCAAGAAAGTATGGTTTTAAACAGGTTTATGGTGAGAATGGTGGTGTTGGGTCACTTTTTCATGCTTTACGAAACATAAAAGTGATAATGGAATTAGCTAAAAAAATGGAAGAATTGTGTCCAGATGCCTTATTGCTTAACTTTTCTAATCCAGAACATAAAATTTGTGAAGCCGTGACACGTTTAACTACTATAAAAGCTATTGGTCTTTGTCACGGAGTATTTATGGGAAGAGAACAATTATCTGAACTTCTCGAGATACCCTTATCTGACTTACAAACAAAAGCTTGTGGAATGAATCATTTTACTTGGTTTCAAGAAATTATTCAGAAATCTACTGGAGAAGATTTATATCCTAAACTCAGGGTAATTGAACAAAAAGGAGACTGGCTTGCCAAGTGGCATGAACTTGCACTTGGGCGAATTTTATTTCGAAGGTTTGGACTATGGCCCTCACCTGCTTCAAACCATTATGGTGAATATCTCAGGTGGGCAGAAGAGTTTGTCATACCACAATTACAATTCTTTTATGATCCATATGATGGACATCCATGGGAAAATAAACAAATACCCGAAGGAGTTTACACACTGGATAAGGTTAATTATGAACGAGAATGGAATAAGGATTGGAGTAAAAAATTATTGCCTGTTGGGTCTACAGAAGACGTACAGTTAGAAAATGAAGATGGCACCTTTAAAAACTCAGGAGAAATTGCTACGCTTATCATGGAATCTATTGTAAATGACAAGAAACAATGGCTTGAAGCGGTAAATGTACCCAACAAAGGTGCTATTCCTAATTTACCAGACAACCTTGTGGTAGAGGTACCTGCTTACAGTGACGCTTCCGGCATTAAACCAGTACAAATGAAACCTATACCAGAGGGTATTGCTGCCACCATCAGATTACATGCAAGCATTCATTTACTTCTCGTTGAGGCATACAAGGAACAATCTAAGGATAAACTTCTTCAAGCTATTTTAATAGAGCCTACTGTAAACTCTTATCGCAACGCTGTTGATATGTGCAATGAAATGTTAATCCTGCAAAAAGATGTTTTACCAATACTTAAATAGTTAAGATGAAAAGCTTCAATATAAAATTAGGTAGATGGAATTAGAAAGTTTGGACTGGGCTATTATAATTGGCTATCTTTTTTTGAGCATTGGCATAGGGGTTTTTGTAGTAAAACATAATTCAAAAAATATTACTGATTTTTTTGTGGCAGGACGTAATTTACCGTGGTGGCTTTTAGGCACTTCTATAGCTGCAACATGGTTTGCAACTGATGCTCCACTTGCTGTAACAGCACTTGTTCGTACAAAAGGCATCTACGGTAATTGGCTCTGGTGGTATTTAGGCACTGGTATCATGATGATGGTGTTCTTTTATGCGAAATACTGGCGTAGAGCAGAAATATTAACTGATGCCGAAATGATTGAACTTCGATACAGCGGAAAGTCTGCATCCATATTAAGGGGTTTTACAGCGGCTTTTTCTGGAATCTTTAAAAACTGTATTTCCTTAGGATGGATAATGCTAGCCATGCTCAAATTTTCAGAAATTATGTTAGGGTGGAGTGCCGAATTTGCTTTGGGAGTAACACTCATATTTGCCTTAATTCATACCCTAAGTTCAGGGATAAGAGGGGTTGTTATTTTAGATATGTTACATTTTTCTGTAGGTACAATTAGTACAATTATTTTAGCTATTTTAGTTTTAATAGAGGTAGGCGGACCAACGGCTTTAGGTGAAAAGTTAGCTACAAGTTTAGATGCTCCAAAAGGGATCATTGATATGTTTCCAAACATATCTCACATCAGTATCACAGAAATGATTTCCTTTGTTTGTCTGATAGGAATTTTGTGGCTAGGGCAAGCACAAGGAGATGGCTATATAGTGCAACGTTTATTTTCTGCTAAAAATGAAAAACATGCCATAAAAGCATCATTATGGTTTGCTGTTGCTGGAATCGTTATTTTAACATGGCCCTGGATTGTTGTGGGATTGGGATCTATTATTGTACTCCCTATCTCAGGAGCTTCAGAAGCTTTGTTGGCAGATCCTGAACTAGCTTACCCTATGATGATTAATGAGGTACTCCCTGTTGGCTTGAGAGGATTATTGGTTGCAGCATTTATGGCAGCGTTCATGAGTACTGTAGATACACATCTTTGCTGGGGAGGTTCTTACATGGTTAATGATATTTATAAGCGTTTTATAAACCCTACAGCAAATGACCGTCATTATTTATTTATATCTCGCTTAAGTATTGTGCTTTTACTTTTTTTATCTGCTGTGGCTTTATGGCAAATGGATAGTATTTCTGGAGCATGGATTTATATTATAGAAATCTTATCCGGTATTGCAATTATTTTAATGTTACGCTGGTTTTGGTGGCGTATAAATGCGTGGTCAGAAATAACTAGTATGCTTTCTGCTTTAATTCTTGCTAACGGATTTTTATGGGCACAATGGCTACATGATTTAGGATGGATAGGTAATTCTGTCCTGGAAACTGTAAATGAATGGTATCATGAAGATGTGGCCCTTATTAGAGCTACAGTACTTTTATTACTTTGCACTACCATAAGCATTATTGTTACGTTGATGACAAAACCCGTTGATAACGAAAAGTTACTTGAGTTTTATAAAAAAGTAAGACCAAAAGGATGGTGGGGTCCAATTGCCAGACAAGTTCCAGAATTGGTAGACAAAAGTTCGTCTAAAAACTCTTGGCTAGGATTTCTCTTTGGAGTTATCTTTTTAAACAGTATTTTATTTAGTGTTGGTCATTCAGTTTTAGGCGCCTATAAAATGGCATTCATATTATTATTTATTGGAATTGTTAGTGGATGGTTTACCCTAAAATTTGTAACAGCAACAAAAACACAAGAAGCGCATGAGAATCCTTAATTTAAAAGACACTCATGAACTGGCTTTAAAGGCTTCAACAATAGTCAAGAACGAACTATTGAAAAACCCAAAACTATTGCTTTGTGCAGCAACTGGAAACTCTCCCCTGCCCTTGTACCAACAATTAGCAGAAGAATTTAAAAGAAAAACAATATTATTTCAACAGATACGTATTTTAACCCTTGATGAATGGGTAGGACTATCCTCTCCCGTTGGTTCTTGTGATTCTTTTTTACAAGAACATCTTGTAAACCCGTTAAAAATCTCTAAAGACCGATATTTTTCTTTTAATACATCAGCAGAAAACCTAACCGATGAATGTTTGCGTATGCAAGCAGTATTAAAAAAACAAGGACCTTTAGACTTGTGTATATTAGGCTTAGGGAAAAACGGTCATCTAGGGTTTAATGAACCTACAGCAAAATTAGAGCCCCATTGTCATATTGCAGATTTAACTCACCAATCACAACAACATTCAATGATTGAATATTCTATGAGTAAACCCACTCAAGGAATCACGTTAGGTATTAAAGACATCCTATCGTCTAAACGTATTTTATTATTGGTTTCAGGAACAGGAAAAGAAGAGGCAAAAAAGCAATTATTATCTGGGCGTATAAGCTCAGAATGGCCTGCATCAATTTTGTGGAAACATAAAAATGTAGATTGTTTAGTGACTCCACAGAATTAACAAATCATTTAAAATTACATTTTAGATAACTAAAAAACGGTTACACTTAAAAAAGTATAACCGTATTTATTTTTAAGAAACCCTAATGAAGTTTTCTAATAATTATTTAGGAATTCCTATACCGTCTTGATTTGGAGCCCAAGAACTGTGCATAATTTTCCATCCTTGATCTGTGTTCACCCAAACTGAAGAACCTCTGGTGCTGTAAGCAACTTCTTTGTTGCTTTCTTTAAACACATAACTACCTGTTGCATAAAATGTTAAAACAGCCGTTTTCATATCTGGTGAATAATTTACATCCATATTTTCTAAATCAAATCTATTCCAGTCTATTGCTACAGCTTCTTCAAATGAGGCTTTGCTAAACTCGTAAAAAGGAGATAAATTAGAATCTCCTGTCATATGATTTATATCTGGATGTTCATACTTTGAATACGTTTTATAATCTCTAGCTGTGATGGCATCTTGCACCTCTTTTTGATTTTTCATCAATTGCTTAGAAAGGTCGTCTTGGTTCACTTTTGCATAATAAATTCTTGCAAAATTCCAATAAGGAGATCCAAATCGAGCAAAATCTACTGCTTTCAATTGAAGCTCAAAAGCCTTTTGATAATCTCCCATTGATGCATAATGTTCTGCCATTGAATCATATGAATTTGGTCCATCATGCATTTGCTGAGAACGTTTTACATAGTCCATTGCCATCTCTTTATTTGGCTCACCAAAATCTCCTCTTAAATAAGCATATGACATCATATTATAAGATGCAGAGGCTTGTTTTGGAAATTTACTAGCAAACTCCTTATAGGTACTGAAGTCTGAAGGTGTTGTTGCTAATAAATTAATTAAAGGACTATCTGGATGTTTAGAAACAGCTGATTTTGCAGCTTTAGGTCTGTCAGCCTGAGGAGTCATAAGGAAACCATACCAAGCTTTTTCTTCGGCACTTAATTTTGAAACATTAATTGCTGACAACTTTGATTTTTGACTTCCCCAATTTGGATTAGGACTACTAATAGCGGCTAGTACTAGTTGAGCGCAACCACATTCTGGATCTAAAAGCAGTGCAGACTTTGCCATACCCATAGCAGGTAAATACTCTAGGTTGGCCATAGATTCAATTGCCTGGTTAGTAATTTTTGCAGAGCTTTTTTTGCAGGATGTTTTTTGAACCCACTGAGCGTTTGCAATACTTGAACTCAGAACTAAAATAAATAATAATCTTTTCATAAAAATATAGTGTATTAATTTAACCAAACTTATTAAAATTAATTGTTTTTTACAACTTATTAAGTAGTAACTAAAAAAAGAATTTGTATTTGTGCGATTAACGTATTTTTACTAATAATGAAAATTATAAGTACCCCTCAACTTATTATTAAAATAGATTATCTATTTAAACTCAAAATGAGTTATAAATTAAATAAAAAAGCCCCCTAATTAGGGGGCTTAATAATTTTAATAAGAATATTGATTTTACTTTAAAGGAGCTACTTTAAATTTCATTGTTTGTGCAACAAAATCTACTACTCCACTAACTATCATCGTATTTCCATCTGTAACGTTGTCATAGGAATACATTTTAAAAATTTTACCTTCTTTTTTATAAACACCTTGCAACGTAGCTTTCACTATATCTTCACCCATCTGCGTCCATGCAAAACCTGTAAATTCTCCACTAGTTGTACTATTGTTATGATTTGTAAAAACATACGATAAATAAGCTTTACCGTAAGGTCCTGCATCTCCAGAAGCAGAAAGTTCGTAATTAACTCCATCTCTTGTATGAACTGCATCAATGTCAAAGACAGCTTCAAATGTTGTAGCTGGATCCCATTTAATGTCTTGAGAAAAAGCTAAAGAGGTAACAAGAAATAATAAATAAACTATTTTTTTCATATTGTAAGATTTTAATTAATAAAAACAAATATAAATTTTTTAATATAAATTGCAAAAAACAACTAATATTTATTTTTTTTTATTAAAAAACAGTAACTTAGATTAATAATAAAACTTTAATAAAACACTAATCATGAAAAAAATAATTTTAATATCTTTTACTATCTTAATATGTATAAGCTGCAACCAAACACCTAGTGAAAATTGTGACGCTGCTCTAAAAGCTAATGAAAAAGTTGCAAAAAATATCAAAACCTACAAAACTGCTTGGGATGTTTTTTTTGAAAACAGAGACAGTAATGCCATAAATACTGATAGTTTTGATGAGCAAGTAACAGTTGTTACTGCTTCTGGAAACATTACAGGTATAGACGGCTTTAGAGAGTATTACAACAACTACTTAACTGGTTTTTCTGATGCTGAATTTAATTTTATAGATATTATTGCACAAGGAGATAAATTAGTTAAACACTGGAATTTTAAAGGAACACATGACGGCGTCATGTTTGGAATTCCTGCCACTAATAAAAAAGTAGATATTAGTGGAACTACACTTGTTTTAATGAAAGACGGAAAGGTTTTACAAGAACAAGACTATTTTGATAATCATTCGTTTTTAATGCAACTGGGGTTATTGGAATAAACTTCTAATAAGATCATTGAAAAAAAAAGAAAAAGGAATAATATACATATTATTCCTTTTTTGTTATTGAATTATTTGATTAGTTGATATTGATCTAATAAGAATGATAGCTTGAATTAGGTTGTATTATTTTAATGCCATTTGGACCGCCTTTCATTAAAGGAACCATCTTTGGAATGAAATCATCTTCTGTTTGTCTCCAATTAAGATAAGCTGCATACTTTTCATAGCTTTCCCAGTTTCCAACTAAATGAAATGTGTTAGTTTCATCATTAAATGACATTTCTAAACTATAACATCCATCATATGCTGCTGTAGTTGGAAGGCCTTGTTCGCTATTCAATAAATCTAACATCTCTTGTTTTTTTCCTTTTTTGACTTGAACCTCAACAAATACTAAATTTTTAGGGTATACAGCGTCAACCATTCCTCCAAAATCAAAGAAATCTCCCTGAGCAATAATTTTTCCTTCGTCATCAAAATTCATATACCAGTATCCTTTAAGATTTAATTCTTTTCCAGTAGATACATTAGTTCCTGTCCAAGTACCATAAGTTCTAACACTCCCGTCTAAAGAACCATCTTCCCCAGTTCCAGGAAGCCAATTATCAGCAGTATATTTAATGTTATCAAACGCAGCGTGATACCCCTTTAGCATTCC
>JABAZK010000030.1 GCA_018608485.1 Flavobacteriaceae bacterium
AGATTGTTTTTCTCTTCTAAATCTTCATTAAGATTAAATAGCATAAGTTCACCACTGTCGTGGAACTTTATCAATTTAAAGTTATCAATTATGATGGCAGAATGTGCTCTTTTAAGTGCTATTCCATTTTTATAAGGCACATGAAAGATTAATCCTTCCGAAAAACGTGAAACATTTCCTTTGCCTTTATTGGCAAGTATTGCTTTGAAACTTCCTCCATCTAAATCATCTTGAAGAGGTAACTTTAGTCCAGCTAAATCAATAATGGTGGGTAGCAAATCTGAATGTGTAATGGGTGTCTTTGACTCTAATCCAGCAAGAATTTGAGGCCCTGCGATAACAAAAGGCACTCTAATTCCTCCTTCCATGGCATCCCACTTACCCCTACTTAAAGGGAAATTTGAGCCTTTATTGTACTTAGGTTTGGGAGGCATTATTGGAACAGCGCCATTATCAGACGTATAGATTACATACGTGTTTTCCTCTAACCCCAATGCCTTTAAACGCTCAAGTAATAATCCAACTCCACTGTCTAAATCTTCCGTCATTGCAGCAAAACCAGCATGTCTTTGATAGGTACCTTTTTCAATGTTTTTGTATTTTTCTAGTGTTTCCTTTCGCATCATAACATCAGAGTGAACAGCATAATGAGAAACTTGTAAAAAAAATGGGGTATTTGACTTGGCTTGTCTTTCAAGAAAGTTAATTGCCCTCTCAGTCGTACTAAATATTTTTTTAGGGTCCTCGTCAACATTATTTTGCCACTGTTTACCGCCTGCTTTGTAATTGAAAACGCCATCTTTATTTCCTGTAATACCATCACTTTCATCATAACCAAGCTCTGAGGGGTGTACACCAATTCCCCATTTACCAAAATGAGCTGCTTTATAATCTGGATTGACTTTTTTTAACAGTTTTGGAATGGTGTAAGAGGTTTGATGATTGATATGCTTGGTATTCATCCCTACTCTTATCATTTTTAAGCGTGCTGGAGTTTGTCCAAACTGAATACTATAACGCGATGGAGAGCACACTGGTGCACTGGCATAGGCTGAAGAAAACCGCATACCGCGATTTGCTAATTTTTCTAAATTAGGCGTTTGATGGTAATCACTTTTTGATTGAACTTCATCATCCATCATTTGAACAGAGGTTCCATTCCAACCTTGATCATCCGTTAAAATTACAATAAAGTTAGGGGGCTTTTCATCATTGTCATTCTTTAATTTTGAAGTTTTACAACTTAAAAAAGTTAAGATTAATCCAATTATTAATAGATACGAGGTACTGTTAGTTTTCATCTGTTATGATTTATTGTTTTTTAAAATGACTTTGGTCTGCTTGTGCTTTGGTTATAAGTGAAGGAGGAAGTTTTCCCATGTCTTGATACTTCTCAATCATTTCTTTCAGTATTTCCTTTGCCTTTTCTGGGTACTTTTCAAAGAGATTGTTTTTTTCTCCTGGGTCTGTGTTTAAATTAAATAATAGGGTGTCATGTGCTTTTACAAATTGCTTCCATTTATTTCCTCTAAATCCTTTATAAGGCAATTTTACTTTCCATTGTCCACTTCTGTACCCCTGTAATTGTTTCCCATCAAGAAAGAGTAAATCTGAATTTTTACGATTTCCTTTATCAGTTAAAACCTTAGATATATCCAATCCATCAATAACCAAACCTTTCGGAATTGAACTCCCTGTAATATTAGCTATTGTAGGAAACCAATCCATTTGGCTGGCTACTTCAGTATTAATAATGCCTTGAGGAATTCTATTTTTCCACATAGCTACTGTGGGTACCTTCATACCTCCATCAAACGTAAATGTTTTTCCTTCTCTTAAGTCTCCTGCAGACCCTCCATCTTCTTTCATTGCTAGCCATGGTCCATTATCACTAGAAAAGACAATAAGTGTGTTTTCTAAAATTCCATGTTCTCGAAGACTTTTTAGAATTTGCCCTACACTCCAGTCTAGCTCTTGTACTACATCACCATATAAACCTCTTTTAGAAGTTCCTATAAATTCTTCAGAAGCATAGAGAGGAACATGTGGCATAGAATGGGCTATGTAGAGAAAAAACGAATTGTCTTTGTTTTTTGTAATAAACTTTTGTGCTTCTTTTGTATAGGTTTTGGTAATGTATTGTTGTTTTACTTTATAGGATTCTACTTCATTTCCTCTCATATATACAACGCTCTCCATATCATTACTATACGGAATTCCAAAATACTCATCGAAGCCATGTTGTAATGGTAAATATTTAGAATGGTGTCCTAAATGCCATTTCCCAACGATTCCAGTTGCATATCCTTTTTCTTTTAGTATTTCTGGAATTGTTATTTCTTTATCAGGAATCCCTGTAAAACTCTCTGAAAAAAAAACAGTGTTTATTCCCATTCGTTGTGGATACCTCCCTGTTAACAAGGCTGCTCTAGAAGGACTGCAAACTGATGAAGCTGAATAGAATTCTGTAAATTTAATTCCTTCTTTTGCAATCTGGTCAATGTTTGGGGTATTGATATCTTTTGCACCATAACAACTCAAATCTCCATAACCCAAATCATCTGCAAATATATAGACGATATTGGGTTTCTGACCAAAAGAGTAGAAACACTGAATTAATAGGAATAAAAAAGTGAATTTATTTTTAGTCATTTTTAAATTAATACGATTGTTCAAGGGGCTAATCAATGTTATTATTGGTAGCTGTTTCAAAATTACCATCAAAATCACTGAAAACACCTTTTGAAGTTTTCTTAATTAAAATAGATACCCCTGGAAGAGGTGTTTTAGAATCTCTATCTATTACAGTTCCTTTAAGTGTGATTTCTTGTGCGACCAGAATTACAGGAAACAACATCAGGATATAGAAGACTATTTTTCTCATAATATGAAGTTCTTATTATATGAACAAATTTGTGAGAAACTCTGTATTTTAATGTTTAATATTTATCCATTAGTGTTTAATATTTGGTAACTAGAAAGAAGATACAAGCCATTTCTATTTTTGATTAGTTAGTATCTATACACTTCAAGAAAAACCGCTTAATTTTTTAATTCTCTATACTATATTCTTTTGGTGTTTTGCCAAAGGTCTTTTTGAATAACGTACTAAAATATCTTGGGTCGTTAAAACCTGATTCATAAGCCACATCACTCATTCTCATATCTGCCTTATTCTTAAGTAATTCTGCTGCGTGATTTAATTTAATTCTAATCACTAAATCTACAGGCGACATATTTGTCAATCCTTTTAATTTTCGAAATAAACTTGACCTGCTGAGCCCAGTTTTCTCAGATATTAAATCAATTGAAAATTCACTATTTGTAATGTTTTCTTTAATTATTTGAACCACCTCAGATAAGAAATTATCATCAGCTGATTTGATTTTTACTTTGCCGTCTGAATTTGAGTTAAAAATTTGATTTAGCCTTTGCCTAGACTTGATAAGGTTGTTAACTGTTGCCATCAATATTTTCATATTAAAAGGCTTTTCAACATAGGCATCTGCTCCAATTTCTAATCCTTCCACTTTATCATCAACTTCACTTAAAGCTGTGATCATAATAACAGGGATATGACTCGTCTGAAAATTTGTTTTTATGATATTACATAATTCCTTGCCACCCATTACAGGCATCATAACATCTGTTATGATTAAATCTGGATTTTTTGCTACTGCTATTAAAAGTGCCTCCTTACCATTAGGTGCATCTATAACGGTGTATTTCTTTTCTAATTCCTTTTTAATAGTTACTCTTAAATCTTCATTATCATCAACAAGTAGTATGCGTATCTTTGAGTTAATATCATCTTCAATAAACTCAGATTTATTTGTGTCTTTATCTTTAATTAATATATCTTTTTCGTTATAATGTTCACTTCCTTTTTGTAAAATCACAGAAAACGTAGCACCCAAATTTTCCTTACTTTTTAATTCAATTTTCCCACCGTGTAATTCAACTATTTTTTTTGAAATCATTAAACCAATGCCAGAACCGGAAATTCCTTTATTGTTAATGTTAGTTCCTCTTGTAAATCTTGAAAAAATTAATTTTTTCTCTTTCTCGGGAACCCCAAAACCATAATCAATAAAATCTATTTTAATAGTTTTGTTATTTGCTGAAGCATTTATCTCAATATGCCCACCTTCTTCACTATATTTAATAGCATTTGAAATTAAATTATAAAAAATTCTAGACATTTTATTCTCATCAAACCATAGGTAGGTCTTTGGCACGGCTATGGAAATATCTATAGATTTTTGTTTGAGTAATGGCTCTACCTCAGCAACAATTCTATGCAAAA
>JABAZK010000129.1:0-3066 GCA_018608485.1 Flavobacteriaceae bacterium
AAAAAACATGAATCCTGTTACTGTAAGGATATTTACTACTTTTTTCATCATCGTTATAATTAATTTTAATAATTTTAGCGTTATTGGTTGCAACTAGTTGTTACATAAAATAAAAGATTGAGCTACAGGAATTAGTTTCAAAAGTTAAGTAATTCAGCCGTTTTTTATTTCGTCGAGCAAGTAACAAAAAATAGTTGGTTTCTTAAAAAAAAATAAAAAGTTTTTACAAAGGAAATGCCAAAAACAAAAAGATTTAACATAAAGATTACTTAATTGTTATTTCACCTCTAAGAGATTGGTTAAAATAATGTGTAAACTTATCTTTTTCAACACCTACACCTAAAAGATACATCAATTTAGCAATAGCAGATTCTGTAGTCATATCTTTTGCATCTAGAACCCCTATATTTTTCAAAAAAGAGCTTGTTTCATAATGCCCTGACAAAACTGACCCACCAACGCATTGGGTAACATTTACAACATAAAGACCTTTACTAATAGCATTGGAAAGCAAGTCTATAAATTCTTTATTATTTGGAGCATTCCCCGCCCCATAGGTCTCCATTACAATTCCTTTAAGATTGCTTATGGTTAAAATGCTTTTTACAACATCCAATGAAATTCCTGGAAAAAGTTTTAAAATAGCAATATCTGAACATAAATTCTTTCTAACAATTAATTTTTTATCGAAAGTGGGTACTTCTATGAAATCTTGATTAAAATTAAGATGAACACCACTCTCTGCCAATGGAGGATAATTCATAGAGGTAAATGCTTCAAATTGTTCTGCACTTAACTTGGTTGTTCTATTTGCCCTGTACAATTTATATTCAAAATACAAACATACCTCACTTACAACTGGAAGACCATCTTCGTAAGCACTTGCAATTTCTATAGATGTAATTAAATTTTCTTTTGCATCGGTTCTTAAATAACCAATTGGCAACTGAGATCCAGTAAAAATAACTGGTTTTGTTAAATACTCTAACATAAAACTGATGGCAGAGGAGATATAAGACATGGTATCAGACCCCGTTAAAACAACAAATCCATCATGTTGTTCGTAATTCTGCTCAATCATCTCTGCAATTTGAACATAATACTGTGTATTCATATTTGAGGAATCTATTGGTTCATCAAATGAAAGAGAGGTGATATCACAGTCTAATTGTTTTAATTCAGGTATATTTTCTAAAATCTGACTAAAATCAAATGCTTTCAAGGCTTTTGACTCATGATCTTTTACCATCCCGATGGTACCTCCGGTGTAAATGAGTAGTATTTTTCGTTTACTTGTCATTTTGTCACTATTTTTATGAAAAAATTTAATTGGAATACTTTGTGATGTAAAAGTATCAAAGAAAATTGAATACTCATTTTTAATAGTAAAAATATGATAGAATTTTATATAATCATCGGTGCTATAGCTCTTGCAAGCTGGGCAGTTAGCAATACTCTTAAAAACAAATTTAAAAAATACTCCAAAGTTCATTTAAGAAATGGCATGTCTGGTGCTGAAATTGCAGAAAAAATGTTAGCAGATCATGGCATTAGAGATGTTAAAGTGGTATCTACTGCAGGAATGCTAACCGATCATTACGATCCTAGAAATAAAACTGTAAATCTTAGTGCAAGTGTTTACAGTCAAAGAAATGCTGCCGCTGCTGCTGTAGCAGCTCACGAGGTGGGACATGCTGTGCAACATGCCCAAGCTTATGAATGGTTAACCATGCGATCTAAATTGGTTCCTATGGTAAGCGTTTCTTCAAGATTTTCGCAATGGCTTGTTTTTGGTGGCCTAATTTTAGGAGCTGCTTCAGACAATACTGGAATTGGGTTTTATATAGCTATTGCCGGTTTGGGTTTTATGGCCTTAGCAACAGCATTTAGCTTTATTACCTTACCTGTAGAGTATGATGCAAGTAACAGAGCATTAGCCTGGTTAAAAAATAAAAATATAGTAAGTCAACAAGAATATGCTGGATCTAAAGATGCTTTAAAGTGGGCAGCAAGAACCTATCTAGTTGCTGCTTTAGGTTCTTTGGCGATGCTATTGTATTGGGGTCTTCAAGTTTTAGGGAGTAGGGATTAAAATTTCATGAATCCTTTTTTAGATAAAATTAATTTATAACACCTGAATGTTTTATTCAGGTGTTTTTTTAATACATGGCATATTTTTTTTGTATGATTCTTGTAACAACACTCTTTATTCAACGTCTTATTTAAAATAAATTTTATGAAGGGTTTAAAAATTGCTATTGCTTTTTTCTTTGGGATATCATCCATCTGTTCACAACACAAAATCAATGGAAAAATTATTGATGAAAATAATGAACCTCTGAGTTATGCAAACATAATTTTGCACCAAGTATCCAACTCAGAAAATCCAAAAGGAACTATATCTGACGATAAAGGAATGTTTACGATTGAAAACATTTTTAAAGGAAAATACACTATTGAAGTTTCTATGTTAGGTTTTAAAACATATAGCATTAAGGAATTTGAATTAGTTGGTGATAAAACATTTAATATTATACTCAAAGAAGAAACACAAACACTCAACGAAGTTGTTATTAAAAGTAAACGACCAGTCATCAAACAAACTGCCGAAAAATTAATTGTTGATTTGGAAAAATCAGAAATGATTAACACAAATCTACAAGATGTGATGCGAAAAATACCAGGAGTTTTAGTAACTAATAATGGAATTTCAATTGCCGGGAATAGAGGGGTTAGAATTCTTATTAATGGAAAAACAACTGCCTACATGGATGTAGAAACACTTTTACGAGATTTTCCTGCAGATAATATTGCTAAAATAGAGGTTATTGAGCAACCTGGTGCAGAATATGAAGCATCAGGGTCAGCAGCTGTTATAAATATTATTTTAAAGAAAAACATAAAACTTGGAACTCATGGTAGTGTAAACTCATGGATAGGAGAAGATCAAGGGTTTGAATGGGGCTCTGGTTTTTCTATTGCTAGTTATAAGAATAAATTAAATTGGCAATTGAGTACTGGGATTTCCCAACCCACATGGAGAGATGACTTATTTTTAGTTAGAAC
>JABAZK010000129.1:3166-4224 GCA_018608485.1 Flavobacteriaceae bacterium
TATTATGAATACAAAACTGATACCGATAAATTAATTATTGACTTCAATTTTGTTGACTTTAAAGATAATACAACTAATACGTTATATGGCCTAGAAAACAGCACTATCCCATTTACAGATAGAAGATATATACAAGACGGAAACTATTCAATTAAAACCTACAGAGCAGATTATTCAAAGTCATTTAACGACCATCTAAAATTACAATTTGGAACTAGGTATGCAGATGTATCTACAGATAATGACCTAGCCTCTTTATTAGATAATTCTGGAGAATTTGATTTAATTCAAGAAGAAAGTAGCCGTTTTTTAATCAACGAAAGTATTTTTGCTTTGTACTCAAAAATGAATGTAACAAAAGGGAAATGGGCATTTTCTGGAGGTTTGCGATATGAAAATAGTAATACTGATGGAACTTCTATTTTTATTGAGGATGAAGCCATAAAAACAGAAGTAAAAAAAAGACCTATCAAAAAAATCTTTCCTAGTGCATCTATTAGTAGAGAATTATCTGAATCTATAGGTGCAAGCTTATCTTACAGCTATAGAATTCAAAGACCTTCTTACAATAGTTTAAATTCTTTTGCAACATTTTTAGATCCTTTTTCTGCAGGGGAGGGAAATCCAAATTTAACTCCATCCTACACTAACAATTTTCAATTTAATCTAACTTATGATAAACAACCTTTTTTTACGATTGGATATAGCAAAACAGATGACGTTATTTTTGAATTAATTAGGCAAGACAATACTACAGCACAAATAAGACAACAAGAAGTAAATATAGAAAATAATGAGAATTGGAACTTTAGATTGTTCGCTCCAGTAAATTTTACAAAAGGATTAGAGGGCTTTACAGGAGTTATAGTTACCAATACAGATTTTGAATCATCAACTTTTAATGTAGAACTCAATAAATGGAATTTAATTTGGTTTATCCAAGCAAGTTATGAACTGCCTTGGGATATTAATTTTGAAGTTAACGGTAATTATGGGACTGGTGCTTTAGAGGGACAAATTGAAGTTGATTGGTTATCTGAACTTTCTTTTTCTTTTGG
>JABAZK010000128.1 GCA_018608485.1 Flavobacteriaceae bacterium
TAGATTCAAATAAAGCCTTGAAATTTCCTGCACCAAACCCTTTAGCTCCCATTCGTTGAATAATCTCAAAAAACAAGGTAGGTCTATCTTCGATGGGTTTTGTGAAGATTTGTAATAAATATCCTTCCTCATCTGCATCAATCATAATTCCTAATGCTTTTAACTTTTCAATATCCTCTCTCAATTCATGGCTAAATTCCTCTAAGCGACCAGGTACAGCACTATAATATTCTTCGGGTGGGGTTGATAAGAACTCAACACCTTTAGATTTTAATTGACTTACTGTCTTAACAATATCATTAGTAGCTACAGCGATATGTTGAACTCCGGCACCTTCGTAAAAATCAAGATACTCTTCAATTTGTGAACGTTTTTTACCCTCTGCTGGTTCATTTATAGGAAATTTTATTCGTCCATTTCCGTTAGACATTACTTTACTCATTAATGCAGAGTACTCGGTATGGATCTGCTTGTCATCAAATGACAAGAAGTTTTCAAAACCCATGACATCTTCATACCATTTCACCCAAACATCCATTTGATTCCATCCTACATTACCAACCATATGGTCAATATACTTTAGCCCCGAAGTTGGAGGATTGTAATCGGTTTTCCATTCTTGAAAACCAGGCATGAAGATTCCATGATAGTTTTTACGTTCAATAAACATATGAACAGTTTCACCATAAGTATAAATCCCTGCTTTTATAAGTTCTCCATCTTCATCAGTTTCAACAGTAGGTTCTAGGTAAGAAGTTGCCCCCCTTGAGGTAGTTTCTTTGTATGCCTTTCTTGCGTCATCAACCCAAAGGGCTATTACTTTAACGCCATCTCCATGCTTCACGATATGATCATTAATTATTGATTTACTAGTTAATGGTGTAGTTAATACAAGTTTTATTTTATCTTGTTTTAACACATAGCTTACTGCATCTTTAGATCCAGTTTCTAAACCTTTGTAAGCATAAGACTGAAACCCAAATGCTGTTTTATAAAAATGAGCAGCTTGTTTCGCATTTCCTACATAAAATTCTACATAGTCAGTACCTAGTAATGGGAGGAAATCTTGCGCTCCCTCAAATATTTTTTCTAGACCGTAGTCTACAGATGTTATTTTTTTTGACATAATTTATGATTAATTAGTGATTAAAATTTTTGCTAAAACTCAGCAAAAAATTACCACATTGCTCTTATTTGAGCCGTTATGTCTATTTTTTTTTCAATCATATTATTCTAACCAAGATTTATGATATTCTTCGTCTGCAATTTCCATTGCTTCTTGAGTAACTTTTAAAGGTTTAAATGTATCTACCATTACAGCCAGTTCCTCTGTTTTTGTTTTACCAATACTCTTTTCGGTAGCTCCTGGGTGTGGTCCGTGAGGTATTCCGGCAGGGTGTAATGAAATATGACCTGCCTCTATATCATTCCTACTCATAAAATCTCCATCTACATAATAGATAACTTCATCAGAATCTATATTACTATGATTGTATGGAGCTGGAATTGATTCTGGATGATAATCGTATAGTCTGGGCACAAAACTGCATACAACAAATGCATCAGTTTCAAATGTTTGATGTACCGGAGGTGGTTGATGAATACTTCCTGTAATAGGTTCAAAATCATGAATAGAAAATGCATATGGATAATTGTATCCGTCATAACCCACAACATCAAAAGGATGAGATGCATAGACCATCTCTATAATTTCGTCTTGCTTTTTCACTTTGATAAGAAAATCTCCTTTTTCACGATGCGTTTCTAATTCTTGTGGTCTTCTGATATCTCGTTCACAATATGGAGAATGTTCTAACAATTGACCAAACCAATTTCGATATCGTTTTGGAGTATAAATAGGGCGATAAGATTCTACAATAAAGAGTTTGTTATCTTCCGTATCAAAATTGATTTGATAAATAATTCCGCGCGGAATTAATAGATAATCTCCGTATTTAAAATCTATGTTTCCTAGATGAGTTCTTAATTTACCTGTTCCTCGATGTATAAAGATTAGCTCATCAGCATCAGTATTTTTATAAAAATAATCTTTAAGAGAACTTTTTGGAGCAGCTAAAATGATATTACAATCCGAATTTGTTAAGACCGTTTTTCTACTTTTTAAAAAGTCATTTTCTTGAGGAACTTGAAACCCTTTAAATCGATATGATTTTATATTGTTTTTTTTTGCAATTTTTGGAGCTACTGAATATTGATTTCTAATCTCTTTCACCATGGTTGGTCTAAACTCGTGATATGAGTTGGTAGACATTCCGTCAAAGCCAATGGTTCCAAAAAGTTGCTCGTAGTAAAGATTACCATCTTCTTTTCTAAATTGTATGTGTCTTTTGGGTGGAATTTTTCCGAGTTTATGATAAAAAGGCATATTTTTTTGATTTGATTATTAAACAATATATGAAATGACCAATATCAATCAGTTTACTCTGGATTCCTTTTGATGAGGTTTTTTAATAAAATTAGTAATTCTAACCAATACATATTTAGACATTTTAAAAATGACGCTCTACAAATATAATTAAAAGTATGAATGAAGCTTAACTCTCAGGGGCTAATTCTATTTCTAATCCATTTAATTTAACGGTAATAGGTATTTGACAACTTAGCCTACTGTTATCCTCTACATAAAAAGCCTCGGCTAACATTAAATCCTCATCTGAACCCATTTCAGGTAATTCATGATCAGATTTTATATAGCACTGACAGGAAGCGCACATTGCCATCCCGCCGCAAATTCCAATAGTTCCCTCAGGAGCTAGTTCATAAGAGCGAATAACTTCCATAATATTCATTGCCATATCTGTAGGTACAAGAACCTCATGAAGAGTTCCGTTTCTATCGGTAATTTTAATGGTAATATCTGTCACTACTCAATTTTTTTTACAACTGCTTTTGGAGCTTCTTTTTTTGTTCCATCAAAACCTTCAACACCTCCAACGGTGGTATACTTCATCACATATTTTTTGTTTGGATAAATTCTTTTGTAAGCACTTTGACACATTAAAGTAGCTTCATGGAATCCGCATAAAATTAGTTTTAATTTTCCTGGATAGGTGTTCACATCTCCAATAGCATAAATTCCTGGAATATTAGTTTGATAGTCTAACGCATTATTCACTTTGATGGCATTTTTTTCTATTTCAAGACCCCAGTTACCAATAGGTCCAAGTTTTGGAGACAATCCAAATAATGGGATAAAGTGGTCAGCTTCAAGATGAATAGTTTCGTTTTTATTAAGGATAATAGAAACTCCTGTTAGATGATCTTTACCATGAATTTCTTTCACCTCTGCAGGAGTAATCAATTTAATTTTACCAGTATTTTTTAATTCTTGAACTTTTTCAACAGAATCTAAAGCCCCTCTAAATTCATTTCTTCTGTGAACCAAACTTACTTCTGAGGCAACATTTGTTAAAAAAATTGCCCAATCTAGAGCTGAATCACCACCTCCTGCAATGACTACTTTTTTGTTTCTGTAAATCTCTGGATCTCTAATAATATACTCTACACCAGAATTTTCAAACTCTGCAATGTTAGGGATTGGAGGTTTTCTAGGTTCAAAACTTCCCAATCCACCAGCAATAGCAATAACCGGAGCGTGATGTTTTGTTCCTTTGTTTGTAGTAACTATAAAAGTATCATCTTCTAATTTTTCAATAGTTTCCGCACGTTCTCCGAGGGTAAATCCAGGTTGAAAAGAAGCTATTTGCTCAAGTAATTTTTCTGTTAAATCTCCTGCCAATATCTCTGGATATGCAGGGATATCATAAATAGGTTTTTTAGGATAAATTTCTGAGCATTGCCCCCCAGGTTGAGGTAGGGCATCAATTAGATGACACTTTAATTTTAATAAACCAGCTTCAAAAACTGTAAAAAGACCTGTAGGTCCTGCCCCTATTATTAAGATATCTGTTTTGATCATTTCTAACAAAAAATCAGGTAAAAATAAGTATTGATTTATTCATAAAAACTGATTTTTATCAGTTAGTCTATATTGATTACTTGTTCTATATGTGGCACATATTTTTTAATAGTAGCCTCAACTCCATTTTTAAGAGTCATTTGGTTTACAGAGCACCCAATACAAGCACCTTCTAATTGAACTTTTACAACGGTATCATCTATAGAAAGCAGTTTAATATTTCCTCCATCACTTTCTAGGAAAGGACGAATTTCACTCA
>JABAZK010000057.1 GCA_018608485.1 Flavobacteriaceae bacterium
TTTTTTGTGGTGTCTTTTGCTTTGTCTGCTAATAAAAGAAGCAGAGCAGTTATGAGTAACATACATCCTACCAAAAGAATTTGTCCTCCAAACAGAGAAGCAATTTCTTCTTCAAAAAAAAGACCAATAAAAACGGTAGGAATCATTGAAACAATAATTTTCAAAGAGAACTGAGTCTCTTCATTCCATTGAAATTTAAATAATCCTTCAAAGATTTCAAAGATTTCTTTTCTAAAGATTACTAATGTACTTAATGCTGTGGCAAAGTGTAATACTATTGTAAATAAAAGACTTTCTTCAGGAATAGAGTTATCTCCTAAGATAACTTTTGCTAATTCTAAATGACCACTAGATGATACAGGTAAAAATTCGGTAAGTCCCTGGATAATACCAAGAATAGTAGCTTCAATAATGCTCATATTTATTTCTGAGGGTTAAGGAGTATGGCGTAAATTTCTATTCCTAGGCCAATAATAACTAAAGTTGGTGCAAGCCTAATTCTTTGAAAATTATACATCGCTTCATTAAAAACCGCAGGATCATCACTGCCTCCTCCGGACATCATAATAAATCCAAAAGCTATAAAAGCAATTCCAATAAACATGAAAAGATAATTTTTCTTTCCAAAAAGAAAAACGGGTTTGGAGGTATGTTTGTCTTTACTCATAATATAACTAATAATAAAGTTCTTCTGTTTGTAAATTTAAAAAACGTTGCGTAGCAAAAAACGTACTCAACCATGAAATAATAAATGCAACAATTACTATTCCACTACTTATATATATCATAACGGAATAATCTGACAATAATTCTAATGTTGGTATTTTTTTATCAATGTAATAGATTACAATTCCCAGACCAAGAAATGAAATGAATGCCCCCAGAAATCCTAATTTAACACTTCTCCAAAGAAATGGTTTTCTAATAAATCTTTTAGTAGCGCCAACCATTTGCATGGTTTTAATATTAAATCTTTTTGAGTATATAGAGAGCCTTATAGAACTATTGATTAAAATTAATGCAATTAGACCAAAGAAAGAACTAATGATAAATAACCAAAAGCTTACTTTCTGAATATTTTGTGTTAAAAAAGTAACTAAGGTTTTATCATATGAAACTTCAAACACAAAACTATTTTTTTGAAATTTTTTTGAAATTTGTTCCATTTTTAATGGAGTTACAAAATCTGGCTTCAAATAGATATCTATGCTGTTTTTTAGTGGATTTGTACCTAAGTAAGCGATAAAATCTTCTCCTAGGTCTTTGGCATAAAATTTTGCAGCCTCTTCTTTGTCTATAAACACAATGTTACTAGTAAACTCCTCCTTTTTTAAAGAATTTCTTAAGTTTTTTATCTGTTCTTTTGATGTTTCATTTTTAAGAAACAATGTTATAACAATTTCTTCCTTAAAATGGTTGGCAACTTGAGATGACTTCAGGAGTACAAGACCTAAAAACCCAACCATAAACAACACCAAAGCAATACTTATTACTACAGAAAAGTAAGAAGATCTTAAACGGCGATTTTGGTAAGATTCAAATTTCGATGACATAATTAAAACATCTATGCTTGCAAGATACAAATTAGCACTTAAAAATTTCACTATTTAAAATTGGAAAAACTTAATTTTATCCCAAAAACAATATTCTTTTTTCTATAAAAACTATCTAAAATTATTCAATATCTTGACAGAGCTCAACCAAAACACCATTGCTAGATTTTGGATGTAAAAAAACAACAAGTTTATTGTCTGCTCCTTTTTTGGGAGTATCATTTAAAACAATAAATCCTTCGTTTTTAAGCCTAGTTATTTCTGAATAAATATCGGTAACTGCAAATGCAATATGGTGTATTCCTTCTCCTTTCTTTTGAATGAACTTAGCAATTGGACTGTCTAAGTTTGTAGCCTCAAGTAATTCAATTTTATTTGGTCCAGCCTTAAAAAAAGAGGTAGTTACCCCTTCACTAAGCACCTCTTCAATTTTATAATGATTAACTCCCAAAAGTTGTGCAAATAATTTATTTGATGCTTCTAAATTTTTTACGGCTATTCCAATGTGCTCTATTTTATTCATTAGTCTTTAGATAGGATTCATTATTTAAAAAACAGATTCAACCAAATAATACTTCATAGATACTGCTTCTTCCAAAAGTAATGAATGTTTTGTTAATTATTGTAGATTTGCAGCATGGAAGAAACTAACAGACAACGAAAAATAGCAAGTGTTTTGCAAAAAGATTTAGTAGATGTTTTGCAAAAAGCTGCTCAAGATGGAATGCAAGGTGTTATTATATCTGTTTCAAAAGTTTCTGTAACGCCAGACTTAGGTGTAGCAAAAGTGTATTTAAGTGTTTTTCCCTCAGATCAAAGAACTGTTATTATTGAGGGAGTAAAATCTAATTCACCACTTATTAGACATGAACTAGCAAAAAGAACACGGAATCAACTTAGAAGAATGCCAGAATTACTTTTTTTTGGTGATGATTCTTTAGATTATATTGAAGAAATAGATAAATCTTTGCGAGGAGAAGATGTGAACCCTATTGAGGATCCAAGTATCTTACCAAAACGAAAAAAACAATAACTATCATCTCATTTGAATTTTCCATTATACATAGCCAAAAGATATCTATTTGCTAAAAGTGGAAATAACGCAATTAATATTATAACCATTATTGCATCTATTGGAGTTATTCTAGGAACTGCCGCTTTGTTTATCATTCTCTCTGGTTTTTCCGGTTTACGAACATTTAACTATGCTCTTTTAGATAGTTCTGACCCAGATATTAAAATTACCGCAACGGAAGGGAAAAGCTTTTTTTACGAAAATGCCATCAAAAACGTTGTATTGTCTTCAACAGATATTGTTGCTTTTTCTAAGGTAATAGAAGAACGAGTATTTATAAAAAACGGTGAAAAACAACAAATTGCATTTATTAAAGGAGTTGATGATACCTACACTAATGTAGTGCCGCTAGATGATGCAATTCAGGTTGGTACATGGTTGCAAAAAGAATACACTAATACCAGTGTAATAGGGAATGGTTTAGCATATAAATTAGCTGCCGGGGTAGAAAGTTTTGGAGAATATTTAGAAATTTTAGTTCCAAAAAAAGGAACTGGATTTATAAATCCTGCACGAAGCTTTAGAAGTATTAAAACACAAATAGTAGGTACGTATTTTGGGACAGAAGAGTTTGAAAATAAGTATGTTTTTGTATCCAATTTTCAAGCACAACAATTAGTAAACTATAAGAAAAATCAGTTTACAGGGATAGAAATAAAATTAAGATCAGAAATTAACGCAGCTAATTTTGCAGTGTCAATTCAAGAGAAACTTGGAAGTCAATATAAAGTTAAAACTAAAGCTCAGCTGAATGAGCTTTTTTATAAAGTAATAAATACAGAAAATTTTGTCTCGTACTTAATTTTCACGTTGATTGTCATTATAGCTATGTTTAATGTAGTTGGCTCTATCATAATGATGATTATTGACAAAAAAAAGAATTTAAAAACATTGTTAAGTGTAGGCGCTACATTGTCTGAAATAAAAAATATTTTTGTGTTGCAGGGTTTTTTACTGACAATAATATCTATGACTGTTGGGTTATTTTTATCAGTAATCATAGTAATTATCCAACAAAAATTCCAAATTTTTATGATCACATCTTCAATTCCTTATCCTGTAGAGTTAAGGGGTTCAAATTTTTTGATTGTAATTACCACTATTACAGTACTAGGGTTTTTAGCAGCTAAGGTAGCTAGTAGTAGAATTTCAGCAGGTTTTATTGATAAATGATGCTATTTATAAGTTGGAATCATGGCATTGCCAAAAGTTTCTTGAACCACATCAAAAGCAGCAAATACATCTTTTGGGTCATCACAGGTAACCATTTTTAAACGATGCTCTTTAAAATGAGGAATTCCTTTAAAATAATTGGTATAATGTCTTCTAGTTTCAACCACCCCTAGATGTTCTCCCTTCCAATCTATTGCCATTTGTAAATGACGACGGGCCATTTCTGTTCTTTCAGAAATTGTTGGTCCAGCAAGATGCTCACCTGTTTTAAAATAATGTTTTACTTCATTAAAAAACCAAGGGTATCCAATAGAAGCTCTTCCTATCATAGCTCCGTCTAAACCATAGACATCACGCATCTCTTTAGCTTTTTC
>JABAZK010000071.1 GCA_018608485.1 Flavobacteriaceae bacterium
GATGCTTAATTTTCTTAGTCCAAGAAAGATCAGAAATATATACAAGTCCGTCAATCCCTTCCTCTAACTCAACAAATACTCCAAAGTTTGTGTAATTTCTTACAGTACCAGTGTGAGAAGATGCAACTGGATATTTTTTGGTAATATCTGTCCAAGGATCTGGATGTAATTGTTTCATACCTAAAGACATCTTGCGTTCGTCTCTATCTAAAGTTAATATTTGAGCTTCAACTTTATCTCCAACTTTAACAAAATCTTGAGCAGAACGTAAATGTGTAGACCAAGACATTTCAGAAACATGAATTAAACCTTCAACACCTTCAGATACTTCTACAAATGCACCATAATCTGCAATTACAACAACTTCACCAGTTACTTTATCACCAATCTTAAGTTCAGCATTTAAAGCATCCCATGGGTGAGAAGATAATTGTTTTAATCCTAATTGAATTCTAGATTTACTATCGTCAAAGTCTAAGATTACTACATTTAATTTTTGATCTAATTCAACCACTTCATTAGGATGGTTAATTCTAGACCATGATAAATCTGTAATATGAACTAATCCGTCAACACCACCTAAATCAACAAAGACACCATAAGAAGTAATATTTTTTACAATACCCTCTAATACTTGTCCTTTTTCTAGTTGACCAATAATTTCTTTCTTCTGTATTTCAATATCTGCTTCAATAAGCGCTTTATGTGAAACAACAACGTTTTTAAATTCATGATTAATTTTAACCACTTTAAATTCCATTGTTTTCTCAACGTATTGATCGTAATCACGGATAGGTTTCACATCAATTTGAGAACCTGGTAAGAATGCTTCTATTCCAAAAACATCTACAATCATACCACCTCTAGTTCTACACTTTACGAATCCATTAACAACTTCACCTGTTTCATGAGCATTATTGACACGTTCCCATGCTTTGATTACTCTAGCTTTCTTGTGAGATAACACTAATTGACCAGAACTATCTTCTCTTTTGTCTACTAAAACTTCTACTGTATCACCAACTGCTAAACTAGAATTGTATCTAAACTCATTCAAAGAAATAACTCCTTCAGATTTAGAATTGATATCTATAATAGCATCTCTATCGGTGATTCTTATCACAAGACCTTCAATAACGTCACGCTCTTTTACAAAACCTACAGTTCCTTCTAAAGCGTTTTCAAATTCTTTTAACTTAGACTCATCTACAGCTTCAATACCTTCTTCGTATTTATGCCAGTTAAAATTCTTCAAAAAGTCTTCTTGTGTTTCTTCTTTTGCTACAGGTGTAGTTTCTGTAACTTCTACAGTTTCTGTAGATTCAATAGTAGCTTCAACAGCTACTTCTTGTACTTCTGGAGCCTTAGCAGCTTCCGTTTTTTTTGTTTCTTCAGACATGCTGAAAATGTTTTTGTATCTTATTGTAATTCAGATTATTAACGATAAAAACTCAAAGAGATATTATACTTATCTATGATCTTAAAAATCCTTTTTTTAATCTGTTATCGTAAAAAGGCGTGCAAATGTACAAAATTCTACTGATTATTAAGTTTTTAGCTGTTATAAAATTAAAAAAAGATTTTAGAGATAAGGTTAATTTTTAAAATATGAACTAGTTTAACAGAAATTTTGTAGTGAAAATAAAAATGCAAGAACTACATTTGCAATCAATTTAATTTGAAACAAAATAAAATTGAAAAGATTACTTAAGCAAGTAATATGAATAAAGAAACGAAAGATTTAATAGACCAAGGTAAAATGCTTCCATTGATGGAAGAATTCTATACGATACAGGGTGAAGGGTATCACACAGGTAAAGCCGCTTATTTTATTCGTGTAGGTGGTTGTGATGTGGGGTGTCATTGGTGTGATGTTAAAGAAAGTTGGAATGCAGAATTACATCCTCCAACCCTAGCAAATACAATAGTTGAACATGCTAAAAAATACTCAGACACTGTTGTAATTACTGGCGGTGAACCATTGATGTGGTCTATGGATTACCTAACAAAAAAACTTCAACAAAACGGAATAAAAACACATATTGAAACCTCTGGTGCGTATTCTTTCTCTGGTATTTGGGACTGGTTTTGTTTGTCTCCAAAAAAAACAAAACTTCCTTTAAAAGAAGTCTATAAGGAAGCAGATGAGTTAAAAATAATTATCTTTAATAAGAGTGATTTTAAATTTGCTGAAGAGCAAGCAGCTAAAGTTGGGAGTAATTGTGAAATGTTTTTACAACCTGAGTGGAGTAAAAAAGAGAAAATGACAGAACTCATCGTAGATTATGTGATGAAAAACCCTAAATGGAAGATTTCATTACAAACTCACAAATATTTAAATATCCCTTAATTTTTCTTCTACTAATTTTAAAATAATTTCAAATTGCTTTTCTTTGGATAATTCTGAGTTATCAATTTCTATTGCACTTTCAGCTTTTATCAATGGAGAATCTTTCCTTGTTGTGTCTACTCGATCTCTCTCTACTACATTTGTATAAACTTCTTTATAGCTAACTTTCTCTCCTTTTTGCATCAATTCATCAAAACGACGTTGTGCTCTTTTTTCTGCAGAAGAAGTCATAAAAATTTTCAGTTCAGCATCTGTAAATACAACAGTTCCTATATCTCTTCCATCCATGACAACTGCTTTATTTTTTCCAATTTCTTTTTGTATAGCAACAAGTTTTCTTCGAACTTCGGGTATAGCAGATACTTTACTAACCAAATTAGAAACTTCTAATGAACGTATCAATTTTTCAACATTTACATCATTTAAATACATTTCTGCAAAACCAAGTGATTCATTATAAATAAACTCTAAACTTGCATTGTCTAAATTATCTATTAAATCTTCTACACAAAATTGACTAGTTGAAATATATCCATTTTGCATAGAAAAAAGAGTCATAGCTCTATACATTGCACCACTATCAACATAAACATATCCCAACTTTGTAGCTAGTTGTTTGGCTATTGTACTTTTACCAGTGGATGAATATCCATCTATTGCAATAGTAATTTTTTTGTTCATTATCTTTTATCTAAATCAAATTGTAAACTAAAGGTACTTGCACTTGTTGCTGCATGATACTTAGAAAATGCATAATTAAATCTCAATCTATTCATTTTTATACCGAAACCAAAAGAAATTCCACTAAAAGATCTTGCGTTTTGTAATTTTAATTCACTTGACCTTCTAAAATTATAACCCGCTCTTAAATTTATAGGACTATCCGGAAAAAGTTCTGCACCTATTACAAAGTGCCTAAAAGCATTAGTTAAAAATGAAATTTTTTCATCAGTGATATTACCCTCTAAATCACTTGTTGAATTAGATGGATTTGGTGTTGCTAATTTCCATTGTTGAAGATTGTCTAATGTAAAGTGCCATTTTAAAGGAACGTATTTTAATTTATAAGATCCACCTAAGGCAACTTTAAAAGGAAGTTTTTCAATTGTTCCATCATAAGATTTGATTTGAGTTCCCATATTTCTTGCTACTATAGTAAAAGCATATGACTTATAAGGACTGTAATATAAAATAGCTATATCTGAAGCAATACCATTTGAAGTAAAATTACTGATTCTGGAATTAATAAATTTACCATTTAACCCCATATATATGTTGGTCCATGGAAGATTTACTGCGTAACCAAATGAAATCGCAACATCACTGGCTTTAAAAGTACCAGTTTCTAATCCATTTTCATCGGCTTCTATAAGAGAACCATAATTTAGATATTTAATACTGCCATGAATGGCTCCAAAACGCCTATTTATTACTTGAGAATAAGAAGCAGAACCTATACTAATCCCAGCTAAATAACTTGTATAATTAAGTGATAGTTGTTTATCTAAAGAAGGATTAATTACAGATGGGTTCCAAATAGGTTGATTAACATCATTAATTAATGTAAGAGCTTCACCTCCAAGTGCTACCTGTCTTGAAGAAGATGTTAAGTTCAAAAACTGAAATACACTTTCACCACCTACTTGACTATAGAGGGAAGATGAAAATAGAATGCAGCATAAAAAAAATATTTTTTTCATAAACTATAACAGCAAGAATGAACTTTACCTTATAACGTGTAAATTTATTAATATTTTACAGCCATACATAAATATACTCCAAAAAAAAACCTCATTCGTTAGAATGAGGTTTAAAATAGATA